>NZ_PIZD01000049.1:112256-165856 GCF_010365615.1 Actinomyces sp. 565 | reverse complement strand
GGGGCCCGCCCACCGGTTGGTGGGCGGGCCCCGATCATGGCTGTGCTCCGGGAGGGTGGCCACCGAGGTGGACCCCGGTGAACCGGATCAGTTGCCGGTCAGCTTCTCGCGCAGCGCGGCCAGCGCCTCGTCGGAGGCGAGAGTACCGGTGGCCTCGGGCTGCGTTGAGGAGAAGGAGGTGGCGGCTTCCGCCGGGGCGGCCTCGCTGTCCTCCTGGTCCTCTTCCAGGGCGCGGGCGACCTGGGCCTTGTGAGCCTCCCAGCGGGCCTGCGCGGCCGCGTACTCGGCCTCCCAGGCCTCCCGCTGCGCCTCGTAGCCCTCCAGCCACTCGTTGGTCTCCGGGTCGAAGCCCTCGGGGTACTTGTAGTTGCCGTTCTCGTCGTACTCGGCGGCCATACCGTACAGCGAGGGGTCGAAGTCGTCGGAGTTCGGGTCGACGCCGTCGTTGGCCTGCTTCAGCGACAGGGAGATGCGGCGGCGGTCCAGGTCGATGTCGATAACCTTGACGAAGACCTCGTCACCAACCTTGACGACCTGCTCGGGCAGCTCCACGTGGCGCTGAGCCAGCTCGGAGATGTGCACCAGGCCCTCGATGCCGTCCTCCACGCGCACGAACGCGCCGAAGGGAACCAGCTTGGTGACCTTGCCGGGCACGACCTGGCCGATGGCGTGCGTGCGGGCGAAGGCCTGCCACGGGTCCTCCTGCGTCGCCTTGAGCGACAGGGAGACACGCTCGCGGTCGAAGTCGACGTCGAGCACCTCGACGGTGACCTCCTGGCCGACCTCCACAACCTCGGAGGGGTGGTCGATGTGCTTCCAGGACAGCTCGGAGACGTGGACCAGGCCGTCCACGCCGCCCAGGTCCACGAAGGCACCGAAGTTGACGATGGAGGAGACCACGCCCGTGCGGACCTGGCCCTTCTGCAGGGTCTGCAGGAAGTTGGTGCGAACCTCGGACTGGGTCTGCTCCAGCCAGGCGCGGCGGGACAGAACCACGTTGTTACGGTTCTTGTCCAGCTCGATGATCTTGGCCTCAAGCTCGCGGCCGACGTAGGGCTGCAGGTCCCGCACCCGGCGCATCTCCACCAGGGAGGCGGGCAGGAAGCCGCGCAGGCCGACGTCGAGGATCAGGCCGCCCTTGACGACCTCGATGACGGTGCCGGAGACGACGCCGTCCTCCTCCTTGATGCGTTCGATGGTGCCCCAGGCGCGCTCGTACTGGGCACGCTTCTTGCTCAGCAGCAGGCGGCCCTCCTTGTCCTCCTTCTGGAGAACCAGGGCCTCGATGTCATCGCCGACGGAGACGATCTCCTCGGGGTCGACATCGTGCTTGATCGACAGTTCGCGAGCGAGGATGACGCCCTCGGTCTTGTAGCCGATGTCGAGGAGGACCTCGTCGCGGTCGACCTTGACAACGGTGCCCTCGACGATGTCGCCGTCATCGAAGTACTTGATGGTCTCGTCGACGGCGGCGAGGATCTCCTCGGTCGAGCCGATGTCGTTGACGGCGACCGGGGCGGGGCTGGGCGTGTTGGTGGTCATTGAGTAGTTGCTCCGAATATGGACAGAAGGGTCGGGTCGATAGATTCCACACGTCCCCCGCCGCGCGAGCCGGCCCGGACCGGCTGCGCACCACGGTTGGTCGCCGCATATGCGACGCCCAGGGGCGTGCCCGTAAGACCATACCAGCACGTTCCCAATCCGTGACTTGTGGGCGTGTCACAAACCCGGCCGAGATTTACGTGGATTTTCTCACGCCAGTGTCGGTAGTCACTCCGCGACGGGTCAGTGAGCGGCTTCCCGCCAAGTGGTGCCGCGCCCCATGGACACGTCCAGCGGCACGGACAACTCGGCCGCGCCGCTCATCCGGTCCCGCACCAGCGCCTCAACGGACTCGATCTCACCGGGGGCGATCTCCAGCAGCAGCTCATCGTGGATCTGCAGCAGGATGCGGGAGCGCAGGCCGGCACCGGCCAGGGACTCGGCGACGTCCACCATGGCCTGCTTGACGATATCTGCGGCGCTGCCCTGGATGGGGGCGTTCAGGGCGGCGCGCTCGGCCATGTCCCGGCGCTGGCGGTTGTCACTGTTCAGGTCCGGCAGGTAGCGGCGACGCCCGAACATGGTCTGGGTCCACCCGTCACGGCGGGCCTGCTCGACCACATCCTCCAGGTAGTCGCGCACACGGCCGAAGCGGGCAAAGTAGGCCTCTCGCAAGGCTGCCGCCTCGGCTGTGTCAACTCCGAGCTGGCGTGCCAGGCCGAAAGTTGACAGCCCGTAGGCCAGCCCGTAGCTCATGGCCTTTACATGGCTGCGCTGCTGGGGGGTGACCTCGTCGACGCCGATGCCGTGCACCATGGCCGCGACGTAGCGGTGCAGGTCCTCCCCGGAGCGGAATGCCTCGATCAGGGCGGCGTCACCGGAAAGGTGCGCCATGATCCGCATCTCGATCTGCGAGTAGTCGGCGGTCAGCAGGCATTCGTAGCCCGCCCCCACGGTGAAGGCCTCACGGATACGCATGCCCTCCTCGGTGCGTGCCGGGATGTTCTGCAGGTTCGGGTCCGTGGAGGAGAGCCGACCGGTGGCCGCGATAGTCTGCTGGAAGGTGGTGTGAATGCGCCCGTCCGGTCCGATCGCCTTGCGCAGTCCCTCCACGGTCTGCCGCAGCTTGATGGCGTCGCGGTGCTCGAGCAGGTGCTCCAGGAACGGGTGACTGGTCTTGACGTAAAGGGATGCCAGGGCATCGGCGTCGGTGGTGTAGCCGGTTTTGGTGCGGCGCGTCTTGGGCATCTTGAGCTCGTCGAAGAGCACGGCCTGCAGCTGCTTGGGGCTGGAGAGGTTGAGCTCATGCCCGGCGGCGGCGAAGGCGCCCTCGGCGGCGTGAGTCACGCGGGCGTCAAGCTCGGCCTGGCGCACGGCCAGGACGCGGTCGTCAACCGCGATGCCGGCGTCCTCCATTTGCGTCAGCGTCGCCGACACCGGCATCTCCAGGTCCAGGTACAGGTCCAGAACCCCGCGTTCGCGCATCTGCCCCTCCAGGGCCCGCTGCAGGGGCAGGAGCACGGCCGCCCGGTGGGCGGCGGCGAGCGCGGTGGCCGCGGGGGCGTCGTCGGCGAGGGACTCCAGGTCGAAGGCACTTTGGTCCTGGTCGCCCCGCGGTGCGGTAAGTGCCTCCAGGTCGACGCCGAGCCACCGCTGCGCCAGCGCGGCGACGTCGTAGGAGCGCAGCTCTGGGCGGCACAGGTAGCCGGCGAGCGAGGGATCGGCGATTACGCCGTCCAGGTCGACGCCGCGGGCGTGCAGGGCGTGCCATGCGCCCTTGGCGTCGGATACGACCTTAGGACGGTCGGCGTCGGCGAGCAGGGCGAACAGGGCCGCCTCATCGGTCGGCTCGAGCAGGGACAGGTCCGCTACGAGGGCGGCAACGCCGTCGCACAGTGCGACCATGGTCGCATCCCCCTGGCCGGGGCGCATCGTGCCGACCACATCCAGTCCGAGCGGAGCGGACGGCTCGCGGACCGGGAAGTTGGCGTCCAGCCACCGCGCGACGTCGCCGGGGGCGACGTCGTGGCCGACAGCAGCGACGGTGACGGCCTCCAGACTCGCAGCGGGTGAATCGGCGTCGGCACGGGCCCCGTCAGCGAAGGTCAGGATCCGCTCGGAGCGCTGCTGGAGGGCACGGAATTCCAGGGCGTCCATGATGCGGCCGAGCGCCTCGCGGTCGGCCCCGGCCAGCCGCAGGTCGGCGGCGGGGTCGAGTCCGAGGTCGAGGTCGGTCAGCAGATGGTTCAGGCGGCGGTTGCGCAGCACGTCGTCGAGGTGGTCGCGCAAGGACTGGCCGGCCTTGCCCTTGATCTGGTCGGCGTTGGCGATGACGCCTTCCAGGCCGTCATACAGGCGGATCCACTTGGCGGCGGTCTTCGGGCCGACTCCCGGCACGCCCGGAAGGTTGTCGGAGGTCTCGCCGACCAGCGCGGCCAGGTGGGGGTAGCGCTCCGGCGGCACGCCGTAGCGCTCCTCGACTTCGGCCGGGGTCATTCGCCGCAGCGTGGACACGCCCTTGATCGGGTACAGGACCGTGCAGTGCTCGGTGACCGTCTGGAAGGAGTCGCGGTCCCCGGAGCAGACGAGCACCTCCATTCCCTCGCGCTGCCCCTGAGCGGCAAGAGTGGCCAGGATGTCATCGGCCTCGTATCCGGGTGCGGTCACCGTGGGCACTCCCATGGCCGCCAGCACGTCCTGGAGCAGCTCGACCTGGCCGGCGAAGGCGGGTGGCGTCTCATCGCGGGTGCTCTTGTACTCGGCGTACTCCTGGGTGCGGAAGGTACCTCCGGGCAGGTCGAAGGCCACGGCCGCGTGCGTGGGCCGCTCCTGCTCCAGCAGGGACAGGAACATGGATACGAAGCCGTACACGGCATTGGTTGACTGGCCGGTAGTAGTGGTGAAGTTCTCTGCCGGCAGGGCATAGAAGGCGCGGAAGGCCATGGAGTGCCCGTCTATGAGGAGCAGACGCCCTGCGACGTCCCGGGCGGCGGGGCTGGTCTGTTTGGTGCTCACCGTGACAGCCTAAGGGTATGAGCGACAAGCATCCCGCATCCGCCTCGGCGGACGCGCCCGTGGCCTTCCCCGCCAAGTCCGCCCGTCCCTTCCCGGTGCCCCGGGCAGCCGGCTCGGCGGTCTCGGCAACTAGCGCCCTGGGCGCATCCGGGCCCGTCGACTCCCTGGACGGCACTCTCATGGCGACGCTGCGCATGGAGCTTCAGGAGCGTTCTGCCGAGCACACGGTGGTGCGCATGCCGGTGGATGGCGCCCGGCAGGTCACCGGAGTGCTGCACGGGGGCGCCAATGCGGCCCTAGTGGAGACGGCGGCGTCCGTCGCGGCGCGGGAGGCAGCGCCGACGGGCACCGCCCCGGTGGGCACCGACCTGCAGGTCAGCCACCTACGGCCGGCACGGCGCGGCTGGGTGACCGCAGTGGCCACGCCCCTGCACCGCGGGCGGCGCACCACCGTATACCGGGTGGAGGTCAGCGACGAGGACGGGCACGTCGTCGCCCACGGCACGCTGCGCTGCCTGTACGTGGAGGTGGACGGCTTCTGAAGGCCCGTCCGTAGTTCCCCTGGCCCCCGCGCGCGGGATCCCTCCCGCCTACTCCTTCTTGGCGCCGCCGACCTGCTCGATGACGGCGTCGGCTACCTCACGCATGGTCAGGCGACGGTTCATGGATGTCTTCTGCAGCCAGCGGAAGGCCTCGGGCTCACTGAGGCCCATCCGCTCCATGAGCAGGCCCTTGGCACGGTCAACGCGCTTACGAGTCTCGAAGCGCTCCTGCAGGTCGGAGATCTCCGACTCCAGGGAACGGATCTCCTCGTGACGGGACATGGCGATCTCGATGGCGGGAATCAAGTCCGCCGGGGTGAAGGGCTTGACCACGTAGGCCATGGCGCCGGCGGCGCCGGCGCGCTCCACCAGTTCAGTCTGGGAGAAGGCGGTCAGCATGACCACGGCACAGCCGTGCGCGTCGATGATGCGCTCGGCAGCAGTGATGCCGTCCAGCACCGGCATCTTCACGTCCATGACGCACAGGTCGGGCTCGTGCTCCTCGGCGAGGCGAATCGCCTCCTCCCCGTTCGCGGCCTCGGCGACGACCTCGTAGCCTGCATCCGTCAGGGTCTCGACGATGTCCAGGCGGATGAGGGTCTCGTCCTCGGCGACAAGGACTCTGCGGGACTTGGAAGAAGCGGACTCGTTGCTCACGGCTCGATACTAGTATGCTCGGGTCCGTCGTGAAGCCCGCACGCCGCCCCGCGTGTGAGCGAACGCGCCTCCGTAGCCCAATTGGCAGAGGCATCCGACTCAAAATCGGAGTGTTGTGGGTTCGAGTCCCACCGGAGGTACCGAGGAACGGCACTGTCTCAACGAAAGACGGCGGTCGTGCCCAGTGCGGACACGAGGGAACAAGCCGCAACTCGGCGGTTTGCTCGACGGTTTGAAGCTTTGACACGCCGCGCTTGCAGGCCCGGAAGGGCAACTCGTGCGGTCGTGGTGGTCACAGTGCTCTGCTCGCCGAGTGTCTGACGGACTGGGCGGCGGAGCGCCCAAGGTCCGGGACGCTGGGGCGCCGTCCCGGCGTGCACGAGGGCGGAGCCGACCGTGAGCGTGAGCGGGCTGGGGAGTCTGCTACGCCGGTTGGAGGTTAACAACGCCACTTAACGGCCTGCTGTATACCTCAGAGCCCTTCAGCAGGCAGTTAACAGGCGTTGTTAACCCCGAAGTGGCGTTGCAGATGTCCCCGCTCCCGGAGATGGAGAGGCCGCAGCCAAGCCCCGACGCGGCGACCCCGCACGGCTCACCGCATTCTCGCCGGGTGCCCGCCGGTGCGCACAGGACAAGTGTGGCCCTGTAACGCACTATGCGTCACAGGGCCACATGGCCAGTGCGGGGCAGAGATTCTGCCGTTCGTAGGCTGAGGACCGGACCGGGCCAGCTACTCCTACCTGCGCTGCCGCCATCCCCTTACCAGAGCGACATTGCGCATAGCCGCGGCATCACACCCGGTAGTCGCTGCGCTCCCCCACCGTGTGCACGCGGATGGAGTTAGTGGAGCCGGGAGTGCCCGGGGGCATGCCCGCGACGATGATCACCTCGTCGCCCGGCTGGGCCAGGTGCTTGGCCTGAAGCACCTCATCGACCTGGTCGACCATGTCATCGGTGTGCTTGACCTCGGGCACCTCGTATGTCTGTACACCCCAGGAGACGGAGAGCTGATTGCGGGTCGAGCGCAGCGGGGTGAAGGCCAGCAGCGGAATAGTTGAACGTAGGCGGGACAGGCGGCGCGCCGTATCACCGGACTGGGTGAAGGTGACCAGGTAGGTGGCATCGAGCTGCTCGCCCATCTCGGCGGCGGCACGGGTGATGGCGCCGCCGCGGGTCTGCGGGTAGGAGCCCAGCGGAGCGATGCGCTCGCCGCCGTTCTCCTCCACGTTCTCAATAATGTTGGCCATGGTGCGCACGGCCTCGATCGGGTAGGCGCCCACCGAGGTCTCCCCGGAGAGCATGACGGCATCGGCACCGTCAAGGATCGCGTTGGCGCAGTCGGAGGCCTCCGCGCGGGTGGGCCGCGGGTTCTGGATCATCGACTCCAGCACCTGGGTGGCGACGATCACCGGCTTGGCCTGGCGGCGGGCGAGCTCGATGGCGCGCTTCTGCACCAGCGGCACCGCCTCCAGTGGCATCTCCACCCCGAGGTCGCCGCGAGCCACCATGATGCCGTCAAAGGCGGAGACGATGTCCAGCAGGTTCTCCACCGCCTGCGGCTTCTCGATCTTGGCGATCACCGGGATGCGTACGCCGACCTCGTCCATGATCTCGTGGACGTCCTTGATGTCGTTGGCATTGCGGACAAAGGACAGGGCGATGAGGTCAGCGCCGATCTTGAGCGCCCAGCGCAGGTCCTCACGGTCCTTCTCCGACAGGGCGGGGACGGACACGGCCACGCCCGGAAGGTTGATGCCCTTGTGGTTGGAGACGTAGCCGGGAACCTCGACGCGGGTGACCACGTCGGTGTCCGTAACCGCTGTGACGCGGACGGCCACGTTGCCGTCATCGATCAGCAGGCGGTCGCCGGGACGGCAGTCCCCGGGCAGCCCCTTGAAGGTCGTGGAGACGCGCTTGACGGTGCCCAGCACGTCATCGGTGGTGATGGTGAACTCGTCGCCCTTGTTGAGCATCACCTTCTGGTCGTCCACGAAGTTGCCCAGGCGGATCTTCGGGCCCTGCAGGTCCACCAGGATGGCGACGGCCCGGCCCGACGCCTCAGCAGCGGCACGCACGCGGGCGATGACCTCCTCCTGGTCCTCGGCGCGGCCGTGGGAACGGTTGATGCGGCATACGTTCATGCCGGCGTCCACGAGCGCCTGCACCTGTTCAGGAGAATCGGTGGCGGGCCCAAGGGTGCATACGATCTTCGCTCTGCGCATGGGCCAAGCCTAATTGACTACCGGCCCGGGCACGAGCAACCGACGCACTTGCCGCCCGGTTGGGACCGTCATCACCGGCGCTGCGCAGTGACCTCATCGTGCAGGGGGCGACGTGACAGGACGGTGAAGCAGGCCAGCCCGACCAGGAAGATGAGGATTGATGTCCACACGTTCAGCCGCAGTCCGGCAATGATGTGGGCGTCGTCGATGCGCAGGCACTCGATCCATACGCGGCCGGCGGTGTACACCATCAGGTAGGCCCAAAGCAGCCGTCCACCCACGGCGCCGTCGCGGCGTCGCAGCCGCCGCTCCAGCCAGATCAGGAAGGCTGCGCCGGCCAGGTTCCACAGGGCCTCGTACAAGAACGTGGGGTGGAACAGGGTGCCGGAGGCGTACCCGGGCGGAAGGTGCGCATCGTCGATCTGCAGTCCCCAGGGCAGCGTGGTCGGGGAGCCGAACAGCTCCTGGTTGAACCAGTTGCCCAGCCGGCCGATGGCCTGCGCTACCAGCAGCGCCGGGGCGACGGCGTCGGCGAAGGGCGCCCAGCGCAGCCCGCGGCGGCGCAGCAGCCAGGCGGCAGCGAGCGCGCCGAAGAAGATGCCGCCCCAGACGCCGAGTCCGCCGCGCCAGACCTGCGGGATGAGCGCTGGGTTCCCATGTGCACCGAAATACGCCTCCGGGGAGGTCACGACGTGGTACAGCCGCGCCCCCACAATGCCCCAGGGCACGGCCAGCAGGGCGACATCGAGCACCTGGTCCGCTCCCCCGCCCGCGGCACGGTAGCGGCGGTCGCTCCACCACACGGCGACGAACACCCCGGCAAGGATGCACAGCGCATAGGCGCGCAGCGGCAGTGGTCCCAGCTGCCACACCCCGCGGGCCGGACTGGGGATGGAGGCCGCGAGCACCGCGGCGGGGGCGAGGGAGGTGACGGGCACTTACGGCGCCTCTCGGTAAGTTGCAGGAAGGAGCGCCGGATGGCTGCCCGCGGCAACCAGCTCGGCAACGAACTGTTGGGGGTCGGCGGAGCGGATGACCGCCTCACCGACGAGCACGACGTCCGCCCCCGCGCGCGCATAGCTCATTACGTCATGGGGCCCGCGCACACCCCCGGCGGCAATGCGGGTTACGGATGCCGGCAGGACCTGCGCCACCCGCTCGAAGCGGGAGCGGTCAACTTCCCGGGTCTGGGGGTCACGGGCGTCCACGGAGACGAGGCGCGCACCCGACTGCACGGCCTGGACGGCCTCGCTGCGCGAGTGCGCCTCCACCACGGCGGCCATGCCCAGGGACTGGGTCCGGTCGATCAGCGACTCCAGGATCAGGGGCTCGAGCCGGGCGTCGAGCATGAGCAGGTCGGCACCGTGGGCGCGCGCCTCGTGTACCTGGTACGGGGTGACGATCACGTCGTTGACGAGGACCGGCACCTCGACGGCGGCGCGCACGGCATCCAGATCGGCCAGGCGGCCGTGGGAGCGGGCCGGCTCGGTCACTACCGAGACGCAGGCGGCCCCGCCGGCGGCGTAGAAGCCCGCCAGAATGGCGACGTCGCCTACGCCGGAGAGATCAGCGAAGGTGGCGGTGGCGCGCTTGACCTCAGCGATGACCGACACCGCTCTCCCCTCGCCGCGCAGCGCGGCGAGGGCGTCACGGCAGGCCGGTGCCGCGCGCACGGCCTCCTTGAGCTCATCCAGCGGGACGTGGTGCTCGCGCACGGACACGCAGGCACGCGCCGTCGCGGCAAGCTCTTCGAAGCTGTTCACCCGGTGGTCACTCCCTCCGCTCCTCATGGTTCCCGGCGAGGGGGCGCTCAGGCAAATCTGTCCGGCTAGAGGGACGCTCCCCCGCTCGGGCACCCAAGTCACCACCTGCCAGGAAGCAGGTGCGCTTACCGGTGTGGCAGGCGGCGCCGACCTGGTCCACCTCAACCAGCAACGCGTCTCCGTCACAGTCCAGAGACACCGCCTTGACGTACTGGTAGTGGCCGGAAGTGTCGCCCTTGCGCCAGTACTCCTGCCGAGACCGGGACCAGTAGGTCACACGGCCCTCGGTGAGGGTGCGGTGCAGCGCCTCATCGTTCATCCACCCGAGCATGAGGACCTCGCGGGTGTCGTACTGCTGGACGACGGCGGCAACCAGGCCGTTCGCATCCCGCTTCAGCCGGGCAGCGAGCTCCGCCGGCAGGGGCGAAACCGGGGATGAGTCCCCCAGGTGCGGATTACTGGGCTGCGCTGGAGTGTGGGAGGAAGTCACTGCGCAATTCTCCCACGGCCGGGTGCGCCGTCGGCCACCGTCATCCGGGCGGGCCCAGGAGAGGGCCCAGATAGACCCACATACCCGGAAGGTTGCGCAGCAGGGCGAAGACACCCGCCACTGCGAACACCGCAACGGCCTCACGCGGGGTTAGCAATGGGCGCGGCTTGCCACGGCAGCGGCCGATGATCCAGCGCAGTAGCACTGCGGCACCCGCGGCCAGAACCACCAGGGCAAAGGGGTTGTACCCCGCAGCCGCCGTCAGGTCGCCGTGCAGGAGCGCCCGGGTTGCGCGCGTGCCACCGCACAGGGGGCACCACAGTCCGGTCGCGCGGTGTACCGGGCACAAGTCCATTCCGTCCCGGCCAAGGAGTCCGGATCCGATGATCAGTGCTCCGGGCAGGAACGATATGGCCACCGCCGCGCCCATTAAGACGCGGCGGCGTGTATCGACCTCGAGAACTCCGGAGAGTTGGTCATAGCTCACAAGACGGACGGGTCACCTGTTGAGGAGCTCTGAGTACGTGCCGGTGGCGAAAGCGATAATCATCGACACGATGGACAGCGCGCCAAGAATGATGCCGGCGATCGACATGCCCTTGTTGCTGGCCCGCCCCTCATTAGCGGCCTGGATTCCGAGGTAGCCCAAAATGGCGGCGGGAATACCGGTGAAAATCCCGCAGCACAGGACGGAGGCGATCCCCAGTCCCAGGGCCCATCCACCGAGGTTGTTCTTCTCGGTCGACGGCATCATCGGGTTCATGCCGTAGCCAGCGGGCTGGTTGTAGCTGGGAGCCTGGTTCTGCGGGGCCTGCCCTGCCGGGTAGCCCTGATTGTTCCCGGGGTTCTGGTTGGGGTCATAGCTGGTCATATATCTGCCTTTCCTAGTGTGTCACGGATCGTAACACGAGGACTCGGCTCGAAAGTATGGGGAGAATTACCCATCCTGGACCGGTCTGGTTGCCCAGTGGCTCAGCGCACCGGGTGGCCGGCCGCCTGCAGCGCCTCCTTGGCCTGCCCGATAGTCATGGTGCCGTAGTGGAAGACACTGGCGGCGAGGACCGCATCGGCACCGTGGTCGGCGGCAGCGGCGAAGTCATCGGGCCGCCCGGCGCCTCCGGAGGCGATCAGCGGAATGCGCACGGCGCGGCGCACCGCGTCGAGCATCTCCAGGTCGAAGCCACCGGTGACGCCATCGGCGTCCATGGAGTTGAGCAGGATCTCACCGGCGCCGAGCGCGGCAGCACGCGCCGCCCACTCGACGGCGTCTATGCCGGTGGAGCGGGTGCCGCCGTGGGTGGTCACCTCATAGCCGGAGGCCGTGGCCACGCCCGGTGGGCAGCGGCGGGCATCCACGGACAGTACTACGACCTGGTTGCCGAAGCGGGCAGCCACCTCCGTCAGCAGCTCGGGGCGGGCAATGGCGGCGGTGTTGATACCCACCTTGTCGGCGCCGGCCCGCAGCAGACGGTCGACATCTTCCACACTGCGGACCCCACCACCGACGGTCAGGGGAACGAATACCTGCGCAGCAGTAGCGGCGACCACCTCAAGCATGGTGGCGCGCCCCTCGGCAGAGGCGGACACGTCCAAGAAGGTGATCTCGTCGGCGCCCTGGGAGTCGTAGCGGGCCGCCAGCTCCACGGGGTCGCCCGCATCACGCAGACCGGTGAAGTTGACGCCCTTGACCACCCGACCGTCCTTGACGTCCAGGCAGGGGATCACGCGCACCGCAACACTCATGGACTACCGCTCCTCCTTCCCGCTCCCACCAGCAGGTGCGGCAGCTGCGGGCCGCGCGGCCTCTGGACTGGGAGTAACCCTGATAATGCCCTCCGTGTCAGCCGTGGCCCCTGCACTGGGTGCCGTCGTGGCGTCGGTGAGGGTGCCGTCGGCGGCGACGGCGAGAATATCGATGACCACGGCCAGGGCGTCGTCGCCAGCCGCCTGATCGGCCGGCAGCGCCAGCACGATCCGGCTGCCCACGGTTACGTCTACGAGCTGCTGGGCAATCCCGGACATCGTGTTGGACATGTCAATCGTGCCGGGAACGGTGCTGGCGCCGTAGCTGGAGGTACCCAGGGTGGAATCGGACCAGTTGACAAAGGCGTAGCGGGCAATGATGACGTCACCGGAGTCGATCTGCTGCCCCGCTCCCACTATCAGGACGGAGGCGGCGGCCCGGCTGGGGGCGCGCAGGCCTTCAATCGACAGCGAGACGGTGCCGTCGTCGGCGACGGCTACAACCGGCAGGCCCTCGACGGGGCTCTGCTCCTGCCCTACCGCGGTGGTGGGCAGCACGTCGACCACCGTGATCTCGGTGGCGACGGCGCCGTCCGGGGCGGATACGGGGGCGCGCAGCACCAGGCGGGACCCCTCGGTCGCCCCGGTCACCGTTTCCGCGAGTATCTCGCCGAGTGCGTCCGGGTCCACGGTTCCGCGGTAGATACGCACGCCGGTGGGAGTTCCGGTGGTGTTCGCCCCGTTGGTGCCCGAGAACGTGGATACGGACAGCAGTACGGCGTCGCCTGCCGACAGGCTGCGACCGTCGCCGACGATCAGTGTGTCGGTGCTGACGGAAGTGGCCGGTGCCAGCGGGGAGATCAGGGACACCACGGGGACCGAGCCGACCCGGCCGGCCACCTCCAGCACCGAGTCGATGGGCGCATCCGCCGCGGTGACCTGGCTGCTTACGCTGCCCGTCTCCTCGCCGCCGTGACCGAGGCGGGAGACAATGACCGGCATCAGCACGATCGCCGCAACCACGATGACGGCGAGTATGACCGCGACGCGTCCGCGGGGCCGGGGCCGTCCCAGAGCGGCCCCGATCGCACGCTGTGCACCGGTAATCGGCGGCGGCTCCGGCTGCGAGCTGCCGACCAATGAGTTGACCGCCGTGGGAATACCGGGACCGCCGTCTACATGCACCACCGCCGGGGGCGGCGCCGTACCGTGCTCGCTAAGACTGTGCTGACGAGCACGCTCGAATTCCCGCTCGAGCTCGCGCAGCTGCCGGCGGGTCAAGGGCTTGCCGTCCGGCCCCGATGCGGGCACGGGCGTGGTCTGATCGGCGTACGGATTCATGGGCTGGTTACGAGTATGCCAGAGCGTGGCGAAATCGGCCCCTCCATTGCGGCCACCAGATCGTCGACGCGCGCATCGACGGCGGCGAAGGGATCGCGCAGGGCGACGGGGCGGGTGTGCCCGTCGTCGAGCTTGAGGTTGACCCAGTCCACTGACAGGTCGCGGCGCAGCTCTTCGGCGCGGGCGACCGCGGTGCCGCGCAGGTGCGCGCGGGTGGTGGCCGGAGGCGTGTCGACGGCGGCCCGGCAGGCGGGCTCGTCCACGATGCGCTTGAGCAGGCCGGCGGCCTCCAGGCGCAGGCGCAGCCCGTCGGTGGGGTCGACGTCGTGGTAGGCCAGGGCCAGGCGGGCCACGCGCGGGTCGTCCAGGCCGGTGCCGGCGCGCTGGGCGTAGCGGGTCAGCAGCTGCTGCTTGGCGGCCCAGTCGAGTTCGGTCGCCACCAGCGCCGGGTTGCCGGCGCGCACGGCCTCCAGGCCGCGCTCCCACAGGTCCAGTACGTGCCGGTGCGCGTCGGTGAGGTCCAGTTCGGCGTCGGCGTGGGCGCGTACGCGTTCCAGGTGCTCGGCCTGCAGGCCGACGGGAGTGATGGTGCGTCCGTCCGCCAGCTCCAGCTGCACGGTGCCGGTCAGGTCATGGCAGGTGTCGCGGATGGCCCGCATGGGGTTGGCCAGGCGCAGGTCGGACAGGTCACCGCCGGCCTCCAGGTAGTCCAGCAGCAGGTCCATGGCACCGACCTTGAGCAGGGTTGAGCCCTGGGCGATGTTGGAGTCCCCGACGATCACGTGCATGCGCCGGTACTTCTCGGCGTCGGCGTGCGGCTCGTCGCGGGTGTTGATGAGCGGGCGGGAGCGGGTGGTGGCCGAGGAGACGGCGTCCTCCATCTGGTCGGCGCGCTGGGAGAAGACGTAGCGGGCGGGACGCTTCCCGGCCGGGTCGGTGAGGATGTGGCCGGCGCCGACCAGGATCTGCCGGGTCACCAGGTGGGGTACCAGGGTGCGGGCGTCGTTCCAGAAGTCGCCGCGGCGGCGCACCAGGTAGTTCTCGTGGCAGCCGAAGCCGGCGCCCTCGGCATCCAGGTTGTTCTTGAGCAGGTGGATGCGGCCGGGCACGTCCTGCGCGGCCAGGCGCGCGTTGGCCTGTGCGGCCAGGTCGGCCATGGTGAGTTCGCCGGCCCGGTCCTGGGCGAGCAGGTCGGTGAGGCTATCGCATTCGGCGGTGGCGAACTCGGGGTGGGAGCCCACGTCCAGGTACAGGCGGGCGCCGCCGCGGGTGAAGACGTTGGAGGAGCGGCCGCGGGCGATCAGGGGGGCGAACAGCTCGCGGGCGGCGTGGTCGGCGTCCAGCGGTGGGGGGCCGCCGGCGGTGGAGGCGCAGGTGATGCCGTACTCGGTTTCGACGCCGATGATCCGCCGGGCGGGGGCGCGCCGGTCGGCTGGAGTGCCCGACGGCGCACTCAACGTCACTGCCCGCCCTTCTGGACGAAGCCCTGGACGAAGGCGGCGGCGTTGGTCTCCAGGACGGCATCGATCTCATCCAGGATGTCGTCAACACCGACGGCCTGCGTCTGGCCGGAGCCTCCGGCCGGTGCCGGGTCGGGCGCGGCGGGTTCGGGAGAGGGCTGGATCTGCTCGTTCAGGCTCATGCGCGTGACTGGCTTTCTGATTCTTCCGGTTCTGCGGGGGTGGCGGCGTCTTGGACGGCGCCCAGGATACGTGCTGACTCGGCTTCCGATACGGCCACGGCGTCGGGCAGCGGCAGGCGCAGCAGCTCGGCGCGCCCGGGCACGTCCAGCACCAGGCTGGTCCAGGAGGCGGCGACGACGGCGGCGTGGTTGGCCACCGCCGTGCCGCGAACTGCGGCACGCGTGCCGACGGGCGGCTGGTCGGCGGCGGCCTCCACCTCGGCGTCGGTGACCAGGCGGCGGGTGCGGCCGGCGGTGATGAGCTTCTCGGCCAGGCCGCGCCCGGCGCGCAGGTCGGCCCACTGGATGTCGGCGGCGGCCAGGCGCGGGTCGTCCCAGCCGGTGCCGGAGCGCTCGCGTAGGCGCTCGCACAGCTGCAGCTTGGCGACCCATTCGACCAGCTGCGCGGAGCGGGCGGTTGCCTGCGCCTGGGCGGGGGTGCCGTGAGCGGTGGCGTAGGCGTCCAGCGCCTCCAGGGTCTCGTCCCAAAGGGCGAGCGCCTGGGCGGTTTCGGCGCCGACGTGTTCGGCGTCGATGCCGCCGTAGTCCTCGCCCAGGGCAGCGGCGATGGCGTACAGGTGAGCGCGCTGGATCTCCACTGCGGTCAGCCGGCCGCGGGCGGTGGCGAGCGCGTAGCTGAGCGTCGGGTCGTGGGACAGGGCCCAGTGCTCCTCCACCGGGTCGGTGGTGATACGCAAGTCTTCCAGCGCCCCCAGGCCCTGGCCGCGGTCGTGGGCGCGCTCCAGGTACCACAGCAGCAGGTCGGTGCTGGCGACCTTTAGGTAGATCGGCACGTCGAAGCGGTTGGCGTCCCCGTTGATCACGTGCAGGCGGCGGAAGCGGGCGGCGTCGGCGTGCGGCTCGTCGCGGGTGTTCACGATGGGCCGGTTGAAGGTGGTCTGCAGGGCGATGTCGGTGCCGACGTAGTCGGCGCGCTGGCTGATCTGGAAGCCGGGGCGCTCACTGCGCTGCCCGATACCGACCCGGCCGGCTCCGGCGAATACGGGCCGGGTCACCAGGAAGGGGATGAGGGCGGCGGCCAGCGTGTCGAAGGGCAGGTCGCGGCGCACCAGGTAGTTCTCGTGCGAGCCGTACGCAGCCCCCTTGCCGTCGACGTTGTTCTTGTACAGGACCACCTCGCCGTCGCGCGGGTCCAGGGCGGCCATGGCGCGGCGGGCGATCACCTCCCCGGCCCGGTCCCACACCAGCGCGTCGCGGGGGGTGAGTACCTCCGGGGAGGAGTATTCGGGGTGGGCGTGGTCCACGTACAGGCGGGCACCGTTGGCGAGCACGGCGGTGGTGGCCTGCGGCAGGGCGGCCTCGGCGGCACTGGGACGCGGGCGCGTGCCCCATGGGGCCGGCGGGAGGTCGCCGGAGGGGGCGGGGCGGTCGGGGTCGTCGGTGAGTTGGCTGGGGTGGGCGGCGGCGCGCTCCAGCCTGCCGCCGCGCAGGTCGGCGAGCGGGTCCTCCCCCTCGTAGTCCCAGCGTACGGCCTGCCGGGTGCCGGCGTCGGGGCGGGCCGACGTGCCGTAGGCGGACACGATGCGGCTGGCCATGACTACGGCGTTGGCATAGGGGTTGCCCGGCTCAAGCACCCCGAACTCGGTCTCCAGGCCGACGGGGCGCCGCACCGGGCTGAACTGGCTGGACTCGGGCGCGCTCATGCGTTCTCCTGTCGGTCTGTGGTGATCGCGTCCGTCAGGCGGCGCACCGCGCGCACCATCTCGCCACGGTGACCGACGACGCGGGCCGCGGCCTCCGGGGCGGTGGCGGCAGTGATCTCCTCGTTCTGCTGGGCCTCGACGGCGACCGCCGCGCGCAGCCGCTCGGTGGACAGGCCGCCGTCCCCGCCGGCCAGCTCATCCTTAATGGCGGCGGTCTTGGCGCGGGCGACGATGGCGGCGAGCATGGCGCCGGAGACGAAGTCAGCCAGGTACAGGGTCTCGCGCCGCCCGGAGGCGTAGGCGAGCTCCAGTACCGCCCGTTCGGGGGTGCGGGCGTACAGGTCGGTGACGGCGGCGCGACGCATGGCCGCCGCGGCGGTCTCCCGGTGGCCTCCAGCTGCGGCGAGTTCCGCCGGGTCCAGGGGCAGGTCGGCGCGCAGGTGCTTGGCGAGGATCTCCTGCGCACCGGCGGCGTCGGGGCGGTCGATGCGAATCTTCACGTCGAATCGTCCGGGCCGGAGGATCGCCGGGTCGATCATGTCCTCCCGGTTGGAGGCGCCGATGATGACCACGTTGTTCAGCGACTCAACGCCGTCGATCTCGGTGAGGACCTGCGGCACGATCATGGTCTCCACGTCGGAGGAGACGCCGCTGCCACGAGTGCGGAACAGGGCCTCCATCTCGTCGAAGAAGATCACCACCGGACGGTCCTCGGCGGCGACCTTGCGGGCCTGGTCGAAGATGGCGCGTATCTGCCGCTCCGTCTCACCGACGAACTTGCTCAGCAGCTCCGGGCCCTTGATGTTCAGGAAGGCGGCGTCGTGGACGCCGGCGCCCGTGGAGCGGGCCAGGGAGGTGGCGACCGCCTTGGCTATCAGGGTCTTGCCGCAGCCGGGCGGGCCGTACAGGAGCATGCCCTTGGGGGCCTGCAGCCCGTAGGCGCGGTACAGGCCGGGGTGGGCGAAGGGCAGTTCGAGGGAGTCGCGGATCTGCTGAATCTGCGGGCCCAAGCCACCGATGTCGTCCCAGGACACGTCCGGGGTCTCGGCGACCACCAGCTGCTGGACACTGGTGCGGGCGATGCGGGCGGTTACCAGGTCGGCGCGCAGGTCGGCGGCAAGCGTGTCGCCGGGCCGCAGCGCGTCGGCGTCGAGGTGCCCGGCCACGCGCACCACGCGGGTGGCGCCGGAGCCGGTGGTGACCAGGGCGCGGGCCGTGGGCACCGCCGTGCTCTCGCCGGCGGTCGCGGCGTCGTCGACGTCGGCCAGCACCTCATCCAGGGTGACGGCCTCGCCGGTGTCGGGCGCGGGCAGGGCGGCGACGACCAGCATCTGGTCGTTGACGGCCACGCGCTGCCCCACTTCCAGCTCGGCCACCTCCAGATCGGGGTGCAGCCCCAGCCGCAGGTGACGTCCGCCCAGGGACACGTCGGCCTCCGCGGGACCGGGCAGGCCGGTGAGCAGGCCGAGCGTGACGGGTGGGCGGGTGACGGCGTCGAGCTGGGTGCCGAGCTCGGCGATGCGCTCGCGGGCGGCGCTCAGGGCCGACGCGAGGCGCTCGTTCTTGGCGGACAGGCTGATGGCCTCGGCGCGGGCCTCACGCAGCTGGTGGCTGGTGAAGTCGCGCGCCGGCATGCCCAAGGGCTGGGACTCACTCATGTTCCGACTCCTGTGGACCGGGCAGGCCCGGCTGAACCGGGGTGGCGTCCTCGGGCTGCTTGGCCCGGCAGTCGCGCAATACTCGGCGAACCTTGCGGTCGGTGCTGGTGCGCTCCCCCACGTCCTCGATGGTCCAGTAGCCGGCGTCGTCGTAGGCGCCGCGGGCGGGCGGGCGCTTACGGGTCAGCGGGGTGCAGTCCGCGGCGAGGCGGCGGGCGGAGACCAGGAAGCCGGTGTGGGCGACCATGCGGTGGTCGGGACGCACGGCCAGGCCGTCGACATGCCAACTGCGCACCGCCGACTCCCAGGACTCGGGCTCGGTGAACCGCCTGGAGTGGCGCAGTGCCTCCACGGTGCGCGACAGCTGCGGGACGGTGGCGACGTAGGCGAGGAACACGCCACCGGGTACCAGGGCGCGGGCGGCGGCGTCGATGTTCTCCCAGGGGGCGAGCATGTCCAGCACCACCCGGTCCACGCTCGCGTCAGCGACGTGGGCGGCGACCACGTCGACGAAGTCGCCGGTGCGCAGCTCCCAGGCGGGGTGGTGGCGACCGAACCAGGAGTCGACGTTGGAGGCGGCGATCGCCGCGAAGTCATGGCGCCGCTCGATGGACAGCAGGTGGCCGCCTTCCCCGATCGCGGACAGCAGGCTCATGGTCAGGGCGCCGGAACCGACCCCGGCCTCCAGCACGCGGGCACCGGGGAAGATGTCGGCGAAGGCGATCACCTGGGCGGCGTCCTTGGTGTAGACGACCTGGGCGCCGCGCGGCATGGACAGCACGTAGTCGGCCAGCAGCGGGCGCAGCAGCAGCAGCTCGTGTCCGGATTCGGTGGTGATCACCGTGCCCTCGTCGCGGCCGATCACGTCACGGTGGTAGAAGCTGCCGCGTTGGGACTGGAAGTAGCCGCCGGGGTCGAGCACGAAAGTGTGCTTGCGGCCCTTGGAGTCGGTGACCTGCACGCGTTCGCCGTAGCGGAAGGGGCCACGGCGCCCGGCCTGCCCCAGCACCTGCTGGGTGGCCACGCGTGGTTGCACGGCGGGAGTCGTCTGCTCGCTCATCGCGTCCGAGTCTAGTGATTCCCGGGTACGCCGGCGTTACACGGTATGCCCGCGCACACGCGTCGGCAGCGGAACGAAAACGGCTTCAGCGCGAGCGCTGCGAGCAACGCCGCGAAAAAGCTAAACGCCGCCACCGGGGTCACTGAGCTGCGGCGCGCTCCGGCAGGTGGGCCACCACCGCGAGCTGAAGCGGAAGCCGGTCACGCAGGGCCGGGTCGGCGAAGCGGAAACCCTCCGCACAGCGTTCCATGAGTTCGGGCCAACGGCACCAGGCGGAGTAACGGGTCTCGGTCACCTCGTCGAGCACCAGCCCGGCAGCAAGCAGAGCGGTGAGAATCTCGCCGACGCCGTGGTTCCACTGGTGGCTGACCGCATGGGTGATGGCGGGCGACCCGTCGGCGGCGGCGACGTAGGAGCCCGCATCCTCCCAGGTCATGGGATCGGCGCGTTGGAAGTAGGGCTCGTGGAGCATCAGGCCGCGACTGACGTCGTCACCCACCGCCTGGAAGACGGGATGGTCATCGCGCAACACCAGACGACCCCCGGGCCGCAGCAGCGAGGCGACCACGCGGGCCCATGCTGCCACGTCGGGCAGCCAGCACAGCACCCCCAGGGAGGTGTATACGAGGTCGAAGTCTCCCGTGAGCGCCTGACGGGCGTCGTAGACATTGGCCCGCATGAACTCGATGTCGGCGCCGGCGCGCTCGGCGATGGACCGGGCGCGGCGCAGGGACCCGCCCGACAGGTCCAGACCAACCACCCGGCGGGCTCCCAGGCGCGCCAGGCTCACCGTGTCCAGGCCGAGATGGCATTGGAGGTGCACGACGTCCAATCCGCTCAGGTCACCCAGGCGCTCGCGGTCCGGGGCGATCTCGGCGGTGATGGCGGTCGGGGAGGCGAGCAGCGCCTCGATGCCGTAGCCACTGGCCTCGTGCAATGCGGCGCGATCGTCCCAGTTGGCCCGGTTGTCGGCGAAGTACTCGGCGTGACGGGTCGGGTCGGCGGCGCTCATGGGGCCAGTGTCACATGTCAGTTGCGCGGAAGCGGGATTGAGGCGGCGTTATCAGCGGGCGCCGGTGGGGACGGCACCGGTGACGCGTCCGCCTTCCACCAGCACCAGCCACCGCGACACGCCCCGCGCCCGCGCCAGGGCATCGGCGGCAGGTTGTCCGGTGACCTGGGTGGTGACTGCGGCCGCCGGCAGCACGGTGCATACCTGGCCGACGGCGACGGCGGCGTCGTCGGGCAGTCCGGAGCGCTCCAGCTCGGCCAGGGCGGAAGCGTCGAGCGTGCCCAGGATCCGCGCGCCATCGGTCACGAGCACCAGCCCCGCCCCGGCGTCGAGCTGCTCGCGCGCAGTTGCCAGAGGCGTTTGGGCACCGGTGACGGCGACCGGCCGGGTCAGATCGCGCAGGTCGAGGCGGGCCGCGGCGCGCGTACCCCGGCCCAGGCCGAGGACCTGCCAGGAGGTGGTGGCGATGGGCCAGGAGACTATGACGGCGAGAAACAGGGTGAAGGCGTCGGGCTGTCTTCCCGTCACCAGGGGAACCAGAATCCAACGCCAGGCCAGGCCCGCCACTACCAGCAGCCCGCCGACCGCAGCGACCTTTTGACCGAGCCGGCGCCGGCCGCTGAGCTGTTCGACAAGCGCGCTCAACGCATGCCCGCCGTCAAGCGGCAGACCCGGCAGGGCGTTGAAGGCGGCCAGGGCGAAGTTGAGCCAACTCGCCATAAACAGCGCCACGAACAACGGTTCGGAGCTTACCCGCCCAAGCGTTCCGGTCCCGATGACCCCCAGTACCAGGTTCGCGGCCGGCCCGGCCAAGGAGGTGAGCACGTCCTTCCATGGCCGCCATCGACTGGTCGGGCCGAAGGTTGTGCGTCCGCCCCACAGGTGCAGCTCGTAGCGCACCGGTCGGCGCCCCAGCAACGCGCCGACCGCCCCGTGGGCCAGCTCGTGCGCCAGGATGCTTACCGTGAGTGCGAGCACTACCACCGCTAACGTCCCGAGCGCGGTGGCGGGTCCGTACCCGTCCAGCGCCGCGGCCACCACCGGGTACCAGCTGCCGGCGATGAGCAGGCCCAGCAGCAGCGAGGTCTGTGCCACAACGACGGGTGCGCCGCCGATTGTGAACAGAGTCCAGGAACCTGAGCGCCGGGCAGTTGATGCGGTCATAGCACGAAGAGTATCCGCGGCGGCCCGGAGACGCCGCGCTCGGCCCCGCTAGTCCCCCGTGTCTAGTGTGTCCACGTTGTCTGCGGTAATCCACACGGCCTCGGTGTAGTTGACGGCCTCGACCGTCTCGCCCTTGATGAGCTTGTCCATGGTGCCGACCGCCAGTCTGCCGATGCCGGCCGTGTCCTGGGAGACGGTTCCGGCCATGCCACCGCCACGGATCGAGGCGACGCCGTCGTCGGTGGCGTCCACGCCCGATACGTGCACCTCACGTTGTTCGCCGGCATTGGTAAGAGCCTTGAGCGCCCCCAATGCCATGGAGTCGTTCTGCGCGACGATCGCGTCGATGTGGGTGCCGGTGGACAGCCAGTTCTCGGTGACGGTGAGTGCCTCGGCGGTATCCCAGTTGGCGGTCTGCTCCAGCACGATATTCACTCCCGGGTGCTCGGCAAGAACCGCGTCATAGCCCGCCTTGCGCTGCAGCTGCCCGTCCGATCCCATGGGACCGTACAGGACGGCGACCGTCCCCTCCTCTCCGATCGCCTCAATGACCTTCTCCATCTGTAGCCTGCCGGCGGCGGTGTCGTCTCCGCCGATGTACGCGGCGGCACGGTCCTGCTGCTCGGCCTGCTGCACGATGGTGGCGATCGGAATCTCCGCCTCGTTGGCCGCCTTCAGGCCCGGGGCGACCCCCTCCTTGGAGACCGGCTCAACCAGAATGCCGTCATACCCCTGCGCGACGGCGGATTCGATCTGGCTGATCTGCGTAGCGGCGTCGGAGTTGCCGTCGAACACGGTCACTTCCAAGCCCAGCGCCTCGCCCTCCTCAACGGCGGCGTGCGCCAGCGTCGTCGTGAACGAGTTGGTCATATGGCTCATCATCAGGGCGATTCGGGTCCTCCCATCTGATCCGCCGACCACACATGCCGAAACCATGGCCGCGGCGATTATCAGCGAACCGACTATGGCGAGTAGGCGCTTCATGATTCCTCTCCCCCTTCGGGCCGAGCACCAAAGCAGCTCATTTCCGCTGCCGTGCCTTCACATCTAGCAGCACCGCCAGCACGATGATGGCGCCCTTAACAACCCGCTGGAAGTTCGCGTCGATTCCCAGGATGTCCAACCCGTTGGCGATCACGGCGATCATGAGCGCGCCGATGAGTACACCAGACGCCCGGCCTCGCCCACCGGACATGGACACTCCGCCGATCACGACCGCAGCAATCGCATCCAACTCATAGGACTCACCGGCGGTGGGGGCGCCGCTGATTGTCCGCGAGGCGAGCAGTACGCCGCAGAAGCCGGCCAACAGTCCCGCGATCACGAACACTGAGACCTTGGAGCGCCTGACATTCACCCCGGAGACCTCGGCGGCCACGGGGTTGCCGCCCACGGCGTACACCCTGCGGCCGTACACCGTTCGCCGCAGAACGAATGCGCAGACCAGAAAGATGACCAGTAGGTATACCGCCATAACGGGGAACCTTCCGATCCTGGCACTGGCGAAGGCCTCGAAGGTTTCGGATACGTTGAAAATCGGGGCGCCGCCGGAGACGATCAGCGCGAGTCCCCGTACCGCGGTCATGGTCCCCAACGTGACGATGAAGGACGGTATGGCCCCGTAGGCGACGCCGATTCCATTAAGCAGCCCAACCAGCGCACCGACCACGAGTGCCGCTACGATCGGCACGATGACCGGGTACTCACCGGGATGGGCGAGCATGGCGGCAACGACGCCGGCCAAGCCTATGGTCGATCCGACCGACAGGTCGATCTCCCCGGAGATGATGACGAACACCATACCCATCGCAAGAATGCCGTTGATCGTGGTCTGGACCAAGATCAGAAGCACGTTATTGACGCTGAGAAAGTGGTGCTCAGGGGATACCAGCCACAGCACCAGCACGAGGGCAAGGAACACCAGCAGTATTCCCGCGTCGCGGACGGACCAGGCCTTTGCCCTTCGTATAACTGCGTCCATGATTCATCCTTCAAATCTTGAGGCGAGCTCCATGACCGCCTCCTGGGAGAAGTCGGGGCGCGCCAGCGTCCCGGTGCAGCGGCCCTCCGCCAGAACCATGATCCGGTCGCTGAGCCCTATCAGTTCCCCCATCTCCGAGGAAATGAGGATGACGGCCTTCCCCTGCTCCACGAGTTCTCCGATGAGCTCGTAGATATCGCGTTTGGCGCCGACGTCGATGCCGCGGGTAGGCTCATCGAAGATGACGACGTCGGGCTCAGTCAGCATCCACTTCGCCAAGACGACCTTCTGCTGATTACCGCCCGACAGCTCAGCCACGTACTGGTTCGGCGAAGCTGCCTTGACCCGTAGCGACTGCATGTAATGGATCACGGTCCGGCGCTCTTTCCTCGGCGCTATCAGGCCGGAGGCGAATAATCGCCCGAGAGAGGGCAGGGTAACGTTCTCCAGGACGCTTCCCCTGAGGTTGAGGCCGGTGCGCTTGCGGTCCTCGGTGATCAGGGCAATGCCGCGTCCGATGGCATCGGCGGGGCGGCGCAACTGCACTTCCACGCCGTCGCGCAGCGCCGTGCCGCCGGAGTGCCGGCCGAACCCGAAAAGCGACTCGACCAGCTCGGACCTGCCGGCGCCGACGAGCCCGCCGATGCCGATGATCTCACCGCGGTGCAGCGTGAGGCTGACATCTTGGACGCGGCCCGGCACGCTCCAGTGGCGTACCTCGAAGGCCGGCTCCCCCAGCGGCACCTCCCGCTTGGGGAAGACATCGTCGATGCTCCGTCCGACCATGGCCCTGATCAGCGCGGGCTCATCGAGCTCCGCGGCCGGGCCGGTGCTCACACGCCTGCCGTCCCGCAGCACCGTAATGCGGTCCGCGACCCGGAAGATCTCCTCCATCTTGTGGGAGATGTAGATGATGCCGACCCCGGCGTCGCGCAGGCGCTGGATCTGGGCGAACAGGTTCTCAGCGTCGTCATCGGTGATCGCGGAGGTGGGCTCATCCATGATGACGATGCGCGCGTCCACCGACAGCGCCTTGGCGATCTCCACCTGCTGGCACTGCGCGACTGACAGGTCGCGCATATAGGCGTCCACGGGCAGCTTCACGCCCATGGCATCCAGCAGCTCGGCGGCCTCCCGACGCATCCGGCCCAGGTCGGCGAGCCCAAGGCGCCCCCGCGGCTCGCGGCCGATGAAGATGTTCTCGTACACGCGCATGTCCAGCACCGGGTTGAGCTCCTGGTGAATCATCGCGATACCGAGGTCCATCGCCTCGCGCACGGACCCGATCCGGACAGGCCGACCACCGATCAGGACTTCCCCGGCGTCCGCATGCAGGACGCCGATGAGGATCCGCATGAGCGTGGACTTGCCCGCGCCGTTCTCCCCCATGAGGGCATGCACCTCGCCGCTGCGCACATCCAGGCAGACATCATCAAGGACCTTGATGCCCGTGAAGGACTTGTCAATCCCGCGCGCCTCCAGCACCACCTCGCCCATGACCGCTCCCTTGCGTAGACGATTCAGTGATCTGAAGCCTAGGACGCCCACCATTGTCCTGTCAATAGCGGGATCACAGGCAGGTTTCTCCGGCGTCCACAGGCGGCGTAGCCGCAGGGCCGTGCTACCGGCCTGTGGACAGCCGAACCGGGCATTGCCGTTCATGTCACCGGGCCGCGATAGGTTCACACCGTGACTGAGCAACCAGACCTTCCGGCCGCGACAGCAGCCGCAGCACGCCCCACAGGACCCGGCGGTGGTGGTCGCCGCGGCTCGGGACGTACCGCGTTGTCGCCGTCGCGGGCCAAGGACTTCATGCAGTGCCCACTGCTGTTCCGCCTGCGCACCGTCGACCGCCTCCCTGAGCCCGGCTCCCTGGCCACGCACAAGGGCACGCTCGTACACGCGATCCTGGAGCGCCTGTACGACCTGCCGGCACGCGACCGCACCCGCGAGGCCGCCCTGGACATGCTGCCGGGGCAGTGGCAGACGCACCGGGAGAAGCATCCGGAGGTCATGGGCCTGTTCCCGGACTCCGCCGCAGTTGCCCCCTGGCTGGATGAGGCGCGCACGCTGATAAGCGCCTACTTCCACCTGGAGAACCCCAAGCGGCTGGAGCCTGCTGAGCGTGAGCTGTTCGTGCAGACCGAGACGCGCGACGGGCTGCTGCTGCGCGGCTTCGTAGACCGCCTGGACGTGGCCCCCGACGGCGCTATGCGCGTGGTCGACTACAAGACCGGCCGCTCCCCCGGCCCGCGCTTCCAGGAGGAGGCGCTGTTCCAGATGCGCTTCTACGCCCTGGTGCTCTGGCGCCTGCGCGGGCGAGCGCCGGCGCGCCTGCAGATCGTCTACCTCAAGGACGGGCGCACCCTCACCCACGATCCGCGCCTGCCCGAGCTGGAGGCCACCGAGACCAAGCTCGCCCACATCTGGGACGAGGTGGAGGACTGCACCGCCTCCGGCGAGTTCGCCCCGCAACGCTCCCGCCTGTGCGACTGGTGTGCCTACCAGGCCCAGTGCCCGCTGTTCGGCGGAACCACTCCCGAGCTGCCCGCCGACGGCGTCGCGCGCCTACTGACCGCCAGACGCTCACCCGGCGCCTGAAACGCGCCCACAACCCGTCTCACGAAGTGGTCACCCGCTGGCGCCGGGCATCCGGCCACGTCTAGCATCGCGGCCACGGTTACCGACCGTGGCCGGAAGAACCCGTATCAGTTTCCTGAACCTGATCCTGGAACCGATCCCGAACCCGCAAGGAAGACAGCACTCATGAGCTCCCAGATCGTAGCCCGCACCCTTCGCGCACAGCGCGGAGCGTGTTGCTGCATGCTCGACCTGGCCAGGGCTCAGTGAGGCAGCAGCACCCGTCTAATACTCACCTGCTTCTTCCCCCGACCTGCCGGCGCGGCGGCACGCGCCCGTAGGCGCCCCTGGTCAGGCCGTAGCCCATCACCCACAGTCGCGGGTGGGCCTACGCCTGTGCCGACGGCCTTCAGCGCCGCAGCAGTGCCCTACCCGCGTCCTCACCAACCGGACCGCGCTCACGGCGGTTCGTACAGTCGGACGAAGGACCCCCATTGATTTTCACCGGACTACTCGTCGGCGGCGTACTCGGACTCGTGCTCCAACGCGGCCGCTTCTGCATCACCGGAGCCTTCAGGGACCTGTGGGTCTCCGGTTCCTGGCGGTGGATGACCGCCTTCCTGCTGGCGGTCGCCGTCCAGGCGGTCGGCGTAACCCTGCTCACAGCCACCGGCGCCATCACCCCGGAGGTGCCCACGCTCTCCGTGGTGGCAACCGCGGTCGGCTCCCTGCTGTTCGGCGTGGGCATCGTGCTGGCCGGAGGCTGCGCCACCGGCACCTACTACCGTGCCGGAGAGGGCCTGGTGGGGTCCTGGTTCGCGCTCATCGCCTACGCCGGCACCGCAGCCGTGTCCAAGACCGGGGTGCTCGCCCCGGTAACCACGTGGGTCAAGGGACTGTGGCCCACTCAGCTGACCACGATCCCCGCCACCTTCGGCCTACCCGATTGGGTCGGCGTGCTCGTACTCGTCGCCGGCGTCGCCGGCCTCGTGCGGTGGCAGCTCCGTCTGGCCGCGGACAGGCCGGTCCCGCTGCAACTGGCCGCGCAGCGCACCGGGCTGAACCACCTCTTGTTCGAACGCGCCTGGAACCCACTGGTCACGGGCGTACTCGTCGGGCTGGTGGCGATTGTCGCCTGGCCGGCCTCCTGGGCCACCGGCCGCCATGACGGGCTGGGAATCACCACGCCGTCGTCGAACCTCGTCGGTTGGCTGGTCACCGGGGACACCGACCGACTCGACTGGGGCGTAATGCTGGTCCTCGGAATCCTGCTCGGCTCCCATCTCAGTGCACGTGCCTCAGGCGAGTTCCGCGTCCGCGTCCCCTCCGCCACCGTTATTCGCCGGTCCATCGCCGGCGGCCTGCTCATGGGTGTGGGCGCTGCCTGGGCCGGCGGCTGCTCCATCGGCAACGCCCTGGTGCAGACCTCTCTGCTGTCCTGGCAGGGGTGGACCGCCCTGGTCTTCCAGGTCCTCGGCGTCGGGATCACCGCCTACTTCACCCTTATCCGCCCCCGCAACCAGAGACGTGCCGCACGCGAGGCGGCGTCGTCCCCCTCCGGGCGCGCCAACGGCACCCAGGCGGCGAGCCCGGTTGCCGCGCGCTGATGCGCCGCCGTGCACACCCGAGTTCCATCCATGTCCTAGTCAAGTTCCATCTCAGAAAAGGAGTCGATTATGCGCACCGTACTGGAGACCGAGGGCCTGGTCTGCCCGTTCCCGGTTATGGAGGCAGAGGAGGCCATGGCCGATCTGGAGATCGGCGACGAACTGGTGATCGCCTTCGACTGCACCCAGGGCACCCAGTCCCTGCCGGCCTGGGCGGCGGATAACGGCTACACCGTCACGGAATTCGCCAAGACCGGTGAGGCCTCCTGGAGCATCACCGTCCGCAAGTAGCCTCCCTACCCCGCCTTCCGCCCTGGCCGTGCCGGCGCGGGAGGCGGGGCGCGCCGTTGTCTGCCTGCGCGGTCAGACAGGCTGTTGGCCATACGGTTGGCCCATGGAACACAGGAGGCTCGGGCGCACCGGGCTGCGCGTCTCCGCAGTCGGGCTGGGCACCATGACCTGGGGCCGAGACACCGATGAGATCGAGGCCAAGGATCAGCTGGAGATCTTCCTCGACGCCGGCGGCACCCTGCTGGACACGGCCGCCTCTTACTGCGAGGGCGCCGCCGAGGAGGTAATCGGCTCCCTGCTCGCTGGAACAGTAGACCGGCACGAGCTGGTACTGGTCTCCAAGGCGGGTGTGCGTACCTGGCGCACCGGTGCGCGCTCGACGGCGGCCGATGCCTCCCGCGGCACCCTGCTGGACACGCTTGACGACTCCCTGGCGCGTCTGGGAACGGACCACCTGGACCTGTGGCTGGTGCAGGTCCCCGATGCCACCACGCCGCTGGAGGAGACCGCCGATGCGCTGCGCACCGCGGTGGCCACTGGGCGGGCCCGGTACGTAGGAGTGTCCAATCACCCAGCCTGGGCGAGCGTGCACCTGGCGGATCTGCTGCGGCAGGGCGGCGGCCCCGGTATGGCTGCAGCAGAGGTGGAGCACTCGCTGCTGGCACGCGGAATCGAGCGGGAGCTGGCGCCGGCGGCGGATGCGCTCGGCTTCGGCGTCATCGGCTATGCGCCGCTGGGGCGCGGAGTCCTGACCGGTAAGTACCGGGCCGCCACTCCCCCGGACTCGCGCGGCGCCTCGCCCCATCTGCGGTCATATGTGGCGCCCTACCTGGGCGAACGGCACCAGGGCGTGGTGGAGGCGGTAGCAACGGCCGCTGTCGGCCTGGACCGTAAACCGGTGGAGGTGGCGCTGTCATGGGCTCGAGACGCCGAGGGCATCGCTTCCAGCATTGTGGGTGCCCGGACTCCCGGGCAGCTGCGTGGCGCTCTGGCAGCCGAGGACCTAGTGCTACCGGTGCAGATCCGACGCGCCCTGGATGAGGTGACGGCACCGGTGCTCGGCTACCCGGAGCGATTCTGACCGGCTGCGCCCCTGGTGCCCGACGATCGGGGGCTCAGTCCTCGTAGTCCTCGTCGACCTCCCGGTCGTCGTAGTCGTCGTAGTCGTCCTCGTCCACGTCCTCGTCGTCGTAGTCGTCCTCGGCGCCCTCGTCCTCATCATCCTCCGCATCTTCGTCATCCTCATCCTCGTCCTCGTCCTCGTCGGAGTCGAAGGCGTCGAAGGGCAGCTCGATGCCGTAGGCGGTGAACAGGGCGTCGTCGTAGGTGAAGAAGGCATCCTGAAGCGCGTCCTCTGCCGCGACAACGGCCGGAGACGCCTCATCACCCGTCGCGGCGGCGTCCAGGTGCGCCTCGAAGGCGGCAATGAGTCGATTGAGCGCTAACCGCGGGTCGTTCGTCATGTGGCACAGGATACCGGTTAAGTACCGGAGTTCACCCTCAGGCCGAACAACGATCTAGTTCAGTCCGCGGCGCCGCAGCAGCGGCTCGATCCGCGGATCGCGGCCGCGGTAGGCGCAGTAGGAGACCAGCGGGTCGCGGGAGTCCCCCCGGGAGAGGAACTCGCGGCGGAAGCGCTCCCCGGCCTCGCGATTCAGGCCCAGGTCGCCGTCGCGGGCGCCCTCGCCGTCGGTGCGGAACCACTCGGTGGTGTCGGCATCCATAACCTCGCTCCAGATGTAGGCGTAGTAGGCGGCCCCATAGCCGCCGCCGAAGACGTGGGCGAAGTAGGTGCTGCGGTAGCGGGGCGGGACCAGGGCGTCATCAATGCCGACGTCAGCCAGTGCGGTGTGCTCAAAGCCCTCAACCGCGGTCACGTCGGCGGGCACCTCCTGTGGCTGCAAGGTGTGCCAGGCCTGATCGAGGACAGCGGCTCCCAGGTACTCGGTGGTGGCATATCCCTGCCCGAAGGCGCCCTGGCTGCGCAGCCGCTCGGCGAGGCCCTCCGGCAGTGGGGCCCCAGTGTCCACATGCCGGGCATAGGAGGCGATGACCTGCGGGTGCAACGCCCACTTCTCGTTGACCTGGGAGGGGAACTCGACGACGTCGCGGGGCACGTTGGTGCCCGAGGCACTGGGCCAGCGGGTGTCGGCAAACAGGCCGTGCAGTGCGTGCCCGAACTCGTGGAAGGCGGTAATGACGTTGTCCCAGCTGAGCAGCGTGGGCCCGGCCTCCGGCTTGGTGAGGTTCAGGCAGTTGATGACCACCGGCTTGCGGCCGGTCAGGTGGCTCTGCTCCACCAGGGAGTCCATCCAGGCGCCACCGTGCTTGCCCTCGCGTGCGTAGTAGTCGCCGATGAACAGTCCCAGCACGGGCGCGTCGTCTCCCTCGCCGTCGCGGACCTCCCACACGCGCACGTCGGGGGCATACATGTGGGCGGCCAGGTCGGGCCGCTCGTGGAAGCAGATGCCGTACAGGCGGCCCGCGGCGTAGAAGACGCCGCGCTCGATGACATTGCTCAGCTCCAGGTAGGGGGCGAGGGTGGCGTCGTCAATGCCGAAGCGCTCCTTGCGCTCGGCCTCCTCGTAGTGGGGCCAGTCGGCGGGGCCGAAGCTCTCGCCGCGGACAGTGGCCGGGTCGGCGGCCATGCGGGCGGCGTAGGTCTTGGCGTCGCGGCGGGCGTTGGCCATGGCCGGAGGTACCAGGCGGGTCAGCAGCTCGCTCACCGCCTGGCTGGTGCGGGCGGCCGACTCGGCGGCGACGACGGCGGCGTGGTGGGGGTAGCCCAGCAGGCGGGCCCGCTCGGCCCGCAGCCCGGCCTCCTCCAGCACGATGGCGCGGGTGTCGTGCTCCCCGGACAGTCCGCGACCCAGTGACCGGTTCAGCAGGGCGACACGCTCGGCGTGGGTGGTGGCGGTGACCAGCGCGGGGGTAGCGGTGAAGTTGGCGACGCCGGCGGCGTGCATGGCGTTGGTCGTCAGGGTGGCGAAGCGGGTGGACAGGGCCGTCAAGCGGGCGTTGATGGCGCGCAGCCGGTCCGCGTCCGGGCCGGTCAGGGCGACGCCCTCGCGTTCGAACTCCTCCACCGCCAGGCGGATGTAGCGGGCGGTTTCGGCGTCGATCTCCTGGCCTTCTGCATCCACGGGGGTCTGGGCGGGGGTGGCCGCAGCCGCGGAGCGCACCCGCTCGTCGAGCGCCTTGAAACGCCGGTATATGCGAGCATCGAGGCTGTAGGCGTCTTCGTGAGCGGCCAGGTCCGGGGCCAGCCGCTCCTCCAGCGCATCCAGCTCGGGGCTGTCGGTAGCCGAGGTCAGGGAGTATAAGACGGTCAGGGCGCGGGACAGCAGCTCGCCACTGCGTTCGACGGCGGCGACCGTGTTCTCCACCGTCGGAGCAGCGGGGTCGGTGGCAATCGCCTCCCACTCGGCGCGCTGAGCCGCCATGCCGGCGCGGACGGCGGGCTCGATATCCGCGGGCTTCACGGCGGTGAAGTCGGGCAGCTCCAGGTCAAGCTCCCAGGGGCGGGCGAAGGGGTTGGTCTCGGGAAGTGCGTCCACCACTGCTGGAGTCGAGTCGGTCATGCACCCATCCTGCCACGGGGTTGTCAGAGCCCGAGCACGCCCTGAACGTCCGGGGGGAAGAATCCGGGGCCCTTGAGGACCTTGCCGTCCTCCCGGTAGATGGGCTTGCCGTCCTGCCCGAGCTTGGACATGTTGGATCGCTGTACCTCGGCCAGCACCGCCGCCAGGTCGATGCCGGTCTCCAGGGCCATGCCGTAGATGACGTAAACCAGATCGGCCAGGGCATCGGCGGCCTCCACCGTGTCGCGGGTGCCGTCATCGGCCGCGACGGCCCGCCGGTATGCGGACTCGATCTCGCTGCGGGCCGCCTGCCCGTAGACGGCGCCGGTCAGCTCGGCGAACTCCTCGGCGATAAGGCTCATGCGCATGTGCAGGCTCTCACGGTCCAGACTGGGCCCGTCGGTCTGGATCGGCAGGCCGTAGGTGGAGTGGAACCGGCGCACCAGCGCCTCGGGGTCGTCCCCCTCGCGCTCGCCGACGGCGTCGGCGGCCACCAGCGGCGTGGCATCGCCGTGGGTGTGGGAGGAGCCTGCCACCTGCCCGCCGACCGTTACGGGACCGTCCCAAGGAGCCACGGGCCGCCGGGGGTCGTCAGGCAGAAGGGTGCCCACCCAGCCGTCGTGCAGGACACCGTCGTTGGCGAGGAAGGAGCGCACCCTTCCCTCACGACGGAAGCCCAGCCCCCAGGCCACGCGCCACGAGGCCCAGTTGGGCACGCCGTCGTGAATGTCGCAGCGCCAGCGCAGGGCGGCCGCGCGCAGGGGCCCTTCTGGTGCGAAGGCGGCCTCAATGACTGCGCGTGCCGCCCGAGAGACGGTGCCGTGCCCCCGGGCCTCGGGGGCCAGCCAGTAGCCGATCTCCCAGGTGCCGTCCGGCTGTCCGGAAATGCCCATCATGCCCACCAGCGACGCGACGCCGTCGGTTCCGATCTCGCGCACCGCCCAGTTCAGGTCCTTACCCGCCTCCCAGCCGGCGCGTACTGTGCGGCGCACGAAGTCCTCCGCGTGTGCCCGGGTGTAGCCGCGGGGGACGGTGGTCCACTCCTGAATGTCGGGATCCTGGCAGATCTCCGCCACCCGGTCGACGTCGGCGCCGGTGGGAACGGACAACAGGAGCGCGGGCAGGCCGACGCCGTCGCGGGTCTCGGCGGGCACGCGGATCTCGAAGGGCTGCATGTGGCGAGCCTACCGGCAGCGCCGCATGCGGGTTCCCGCTCAGGCGGCGACGGCCTGACCCGCGGCGTTGGAGCGCGGCCCCCTGCGCAATGCCGGCCAGCTCAGCATCAGGATGATGCCACCAATGAGGCCGTAGACGAGTGCTACCCAAGTGCCGTGGGCATCGGCGAACCAGCCGACGATGGGCGGGGAGACCAGCATGATCACCCGGGCGAGCCAGGACACGACGGTAAGCCCCATGCCGGGGCGCAGGCCGGGGATGTCGTCCGCGGCGGCATAGGCCACCGGCACGGCCACGGCGCAGCCCGCGCCGGAGACCACCATGCCCACCAGCGTCCCCGGCACCGAGCCGGCCAGCAGAGCCGTGCCCATGCCGACGGCAACCAGCACTCCCCCGCCGGCGATCACCTTGCGGGCGCCGAGCCGGTCGATGACGGCGTCGCCCAGCAGCCGCCCGACAATCATGGTGACCTGCAGACTCACCAGCCCCATACCCACCATGCCGGGGGCTGCTCCCTGCTCGGTCAGCAGCAGCGAGGACCAGTTACCGGTGACGTCCTCGGGGAACATGGCGGCGGCGCACATCAGCCCGAGCACCACCACCAGCAGTGCGGTGATCGCCCGGGACGGGACGATCGGCGACGTGGCGGCGGCATCAGGATCAATGCCAACGGGCGCAGCAACGGTGCCGACGCCGGCGGCGGCATCCTCCGCCGCATCAGCCAGGCTGCGGTCGTCGGCGTCCGGGCCCTTGATGGTCCCGGGCAGGGCCGCGCCGGAAACGACGGTGAGCAGCACCAGCACACCGGCCATATGGGTTTCCACGGGTACGCCGGCGCCCGCCATCGCCTGTCCCATGGTGGCACCGAGCACCGCCCCGAGCGACCAGGCGGCGTGGAAGCTGGTGATGATGGAACCACCCCAGCGGCGCTCCACGCGCAGCCCGTGGGCGTTCTGAGCGACGTCGACGATCGCGTCACTACCACCGACCCAGGCCATGCACAGGGCGAAGACGATCCAGGAATCGGCCCGGCCGGCTCCCAGTAGGCCGAGCCCCAGAACCATCATGCCGATGGACGCCACCCGCGCGGACGTGAAGCGGGTTATGAGCCACGATGCCGCCAGCCCGGCCACTAGCGCCCCAATGGAGTTGAACATGACGGCCTGGCCGAAGGCCGCCTTGGTAATGCCCAAATGCTCCAGAATCTCCGGATAGCGCGGTACCAGGTTGGAAAAGCCCAGCCCGTTGGCCAGGAACATCAGGTAGACGGCGATACGTGCCTTGATGACGGAGGGCGAGTGCTTGCGTCCGGGCGGGGCGGCGGTCACGACGGTGTGGTCCTTGTCGAGGTATCTGTCGAGGTATCTGAGGTATCGGGTTGGGAGTCGATCGGGGCGCCGGTGGGAGGGCAGCCCGACGATGAGCGGATACGAGGCGGGGCCACGACCTGTAACGGCCGCGGCCCCGCTGCGGGTGTCCGAGGGGGGACTTGAACCCCCACGCCCTTTTAATCAGGCACTAGCACCTCAAGCTAGCGCGTCTACCTATTCCGCCACTCGGACTGACTTGCCACCGCCGCGGGGCACAGGCCCACGCCGCTGACGCAGGAAAGTTAACACGTTCCGGGCCAGAGCGGGCAAATCCGGCACGGGTGCCGTGCATCACAGCAGCAGCGGGGACGAGGCGGCGGGATTCACAGTGGAGCAACGGTGATTCTGGCTCCCAGCGACACTGACTGGCCGGACTCCAGAATGACGGCGTTTTCTCCCACTGCGGCGCTCTCGACGCACAGCATGGAGGCGAACTCGTCGTCATCCATATCCGCCATCGCGGCAGCGCCCGCACTCCACGGGTTCCACACCACCGTGTTGGGCGCATGCGCGCCGACGACGGTGATGCGGCGGCCGTGCCCCGGATCGCTGACAGTGACCGGAGCCGTAGGACCGCCCGACTGGTACACGCGATCCGTCTGCCCGGTGATACGCAGCGGCCCGCGCTGCAGCTGCCCGGCGCGCCCGGTCACCTTGTCCAGGTAGGTGGCGCCCTCCAGCCCCGTCACCTCAACCGCGGTTACGTCACCAACCGCCAGGTAGGTGTGCAGGGCCGCCTCCACCGGGGCAGCGGTGGGAGTACTAGCGGTACGCCGTAGGGAAAGCGTGAGGATCAGCTCCTCCCCCACCTCCACCGAGTACAGTGCGGCGATGCCGTCGCGCTCCAGCCCGAGCAGCGCCTGCACGCCGCCGCCCGGAAGCGACTGAGCACTGCGCAGCTGCCAGGTAGAGATGCGCCCCCAGCCGTGCGCCGGCCGCATTCGGCCGTCGACCCCCGTCCCGAACCAGGGCAGGCACAGCGGAACGCCGCCGCGAATCGGTGTCACACCGTCAAAAACCGCCCGGCGTGAGGTGAAGATTACGGGCCTGCCACCGCGTGGAGTCCACGCGGTCAGGTGGGCTCCGTGCAGGTAGATCTCCGCGCTGCCCGCAGGCGCATCGACGAGCAGCCGCGGCTGCCCGCCCCGCCCCGGGGTCAGGGCCGCGGTCCGTGGCAGGTCGGGGCGCGTGGTGTCTGTGCTCATGGGTGCCACGCTAGTAGGCTGAACCGCGTCCGCGAGTGAGAGCGAGCAAGAAAAAACATGCAAGTCACCGCTGGAGCGGGTCATGCCAACCCTCAGTTCCCGCTTCCCGATGCCCCGACCGTCGTCCTGTTCGACCTGGATGGAACCCTCATCGACTCCGCGCCCGCGATCCTCGCAGCGCTGAAGGGGGCATTCAAGGAACTGGGGCTGCCCGCGCAGGCGCCCGCGGAGCTGATGCGCTTCGTCGGCCCCCCACTGGTTGACGGCTTCCGGCTGTACGCCGGCCTGACCGGAGCCGCCAACACCCAGGCGGTGGAGACCTACCGACGCCACTACCGCAGGACGATGCTTGACTCCCCGCTCTACGACGGCGTGGCCGAGCTGGTGCGCGCCCTGTCAGCTGCGGGAACACCGCTGGCCCTGGCAACCTCCAAGCATGAGGGATTGGCGCGCGAGATCCTTGACCACGCCGGGCTGCTCGACTGCTTCGCCGTGGTCAGCGGCGCCGGCTCCGGAGACGTCGGGGGGCGCAAGGACCAGGTCATTGCGTCCGCGCTGCAGCGCCTGGCTGCAACCGGAGCCGACCTGAGTCGGCCGGTGCACATTGGCGACCTCCATCATGACGTCGCCGGGGCCAGTGCCGAGGGGATAGATTGCATCGGCGTCCTATGGGGCTACGGTGACCCCGAGTCACTGCGCAGTGCAGCCGCGCTTGTCACCACCGCGGCCGAGCTGGCCTCACTACTGGCAGTGGAGATCTGATATGGCGAACGCCGATACTTCATCAGGCGACCGGGACGAGGCGCCCTTGCAGGACGTGGAGCCGAACTCGGATGCGGCGGCCTCTGACTCCGCGTTCAAGCACCTCACGTCACGGCTGCGCGAAGGACGCGACGTGCTGGGCCGCACGATTGACAGGGCTGAACGCGCCCGGCTCGATGCCCGCGAGCAGCAGCTGCACTATGAGGACTCGCAGACCGCCGACGCGGCGGGGGCGGAAGGTGACGTTTCGCCCGCGGTTCCCCGCTCCCCGCTCAGTTCCCTGCCCTCGTGGCTGGTTCGCGGCGGAATATCGGCCTGGCTGCTGCTGGGTCTGCTAATCGTCATCAGCCTGGTCTTCTTCGCGACTTCGCGGGTGATCCCGGTGTTTGTGGGCGTATTCATGGCGCTGGTGCTCACCTCGATCCTGCAGCCGTTGGTGAACCTGTTCGCCCGGGTCATGCCCCGTTACCCCGCTACCTTCCTCGGTCTGCTCAGCGCACTGGCGCTGGTGGTGGGATTGGTGACCTACGTGGTTACCTCGGTGACCAGTCAGTGGAACACCCTCGCCTCACAGTTCTCCGACGGCGTCGACACCATCGTCGACTTCATCGTCAACGGTCCACTGCCGCTGGACCTGACCCAGCAGGAGCTCACGGGGCAGTTGCAGCAGCTAGTCAGGCAGGGACAGGACTACCTGATGAGCAATGCCCCCACATTGGCTACGGAGGTGCTGTCAAACGCGGGCACCGTGGTGAATATCTTCGCCGTGCTGGCCCTGGCAGTGTTCACCACGATCTTCTTCCTGGCCTCCGGCGGACGCATGTGGCGGTGGTTCCTCAACGAGCTGCCGGCCAGTATGCGCGAGGATGTCCACCACGCCGCAGGCGCCGGCTGGTACACCTTCGCCGGCTATGCGCGCGGCACCGTGCTGGTGGCCCTCACCGACGGGATCATGTGTGGAATCTTCCTCCAGATCGTCAGTGTGCCGCTGGCCGCGCCCCTGGCGGTCCTGGTCTTCATCGGCGCCTTCATCCCGATCATCGGCGCCCCGGCGGCGATGATTATCGCCATGGTGGTGGCTCTGGCCTCGAAGGGCTTCATCACCATGATCGTGGTGGGCCTGGGGGTGGCTGGAATCGGCCAGATCGAGGGGCATATCCTTCAACCGCTGATCATGGGGCGGCAGGTTTCGCTGCACCCGGTGGTGGTAATCATCGCCGTGGCCGTGGGCACCTACTCGGCGGGCCTGCTGGGTGCGATCGTGGCAGTTCCGCTGGTGAGCGTGGCCTGGTCCGTCTATTCCGAGCTGCACACCAAGGACGCGCCGGTGGTAGGTGAGCTGCCGGCCTATTCCGGGGACAAGGGCTGAGCGATGCGCCGGGCGCCCAGCGGGCGCTCGGCGCATCAGCACCAGTCACGGCTGCCCGGTGTGGTGACCCCGTGCAGGGGCGTGAGTTGTTCGGCTACCAGGGCGGTGACGCCATCACCGGACTCGACCATTCCCCGCACCACTAGTGCCGCGGCTCGACGGCCGACGTCGCGGTAGCGGCGCCACATGCCCGCGGGACAGATCACGTTGAGCAGTCCGGTCTCGTCCTCAAGATTGAGGAAGATCGTGCCCGCAGACGTGTTCGGTCGCTGCCGGTGGGTGACGATCCCGGCTACCCGCACCCTGCGCTCCGGTTCATGGCGCAGGACCTCGTTGACGGTGAGCACGCCGGCTGCAGCCAGCCGGCCGCGGTGGAAAACGAGGGGTGAGGCCTGGGTGGATACCCCGGTCAGGCGTAGATCGGCGTCCTGAAGCTCCCGCCGGGTCATGGCGGGCAGCTGCGGGGCGCGTGCGCCGACTGCAGTGCCGGGCAGTGGCGGCTGGTACCAGGCGGATCGGCTGTGGCCAGGGCTGGCGGGATGAGCATGACGCCGCCCATGCTCCTGCGCCAGAGCACCTGCGGCCCACAGTGCCTCACGGCGGTCAATGCCAAGGGAATTCAGCGCCCCGGAGGCGGCAAGCGCTTCCAAGCGGGAGCGGCTCAAGTGCACGCGGCGGGCAAGATCGGCGATATTGGTGTAGGGGCCATTCAGGGTGCGCTCGGCGACTATGGCTGCGGCGGCGTCGCCCAGTCCTTTTATGGGGCTGAGTCCTAGCCTTACGGCGAGCTCGGGGTGCACGTCCAGGGGGCTGAGCGCGCTGGACTCTGCCTGCACGGGAGCGGAGCCGGCATGGGTCTCCACGCCGGCCTGCTCCCGGGAGTAGTTGACGTCGGCGGGCAGCACGCGTACACCGTGTCGGCGCGCGTCGGCAACCAGGGTCTGCGGGGACCAGAATCCCATTGGCTGGGCGGCGAGGACGCCGGCGTAGAAGTCCTCGGGCTTACGCACCTTGAGCCAGGCGGAGGCGTAGACGAGGTAGGCGAAGGAGAAGGCGTGGGACTCGGGAAACCCGAAGTCGGCGAAGGCACGGAGCTTGTCGAAAATGACCTCCGCGGTCGCGGGATCGATGTCCCGCTCCACCATGCCGCGCACCAGGCGCTCATGCAGGGCCTCCATGCGCTCTACGGAGCGCTTGGCCCCCATCGCCTGCCGCAGGGCATCGGCCTCGGCCGGGCTGAAGCCGGCAGCGTCGACGGCGATTTGCATAAGCTGCTCCTGGAACAGTGGGATGCCCAGAGTCTTAGCCAGGGCGGGCTTGAGAGAGTCGTGCAGGTAGGTGACCTCCTCACGCTTCAGGCGACGGCGGATATACGGGTTGACGGCGTCGCCCTGGATGGGGCCGGGGCGGATGAGGGCGACCTCGACGACGATGTCGTAGAACTCGCGCGGGCGCAGGCGGGGCAGGGTGGCCATCTGGGCGCGGGACTCGACTTGGAATACGCCCACCGTATCGGCAGCGCCAAGCAGCCGGTATACGGCCGGATCCTCCTCGGGGAGCGTGTGCAGTCCCCAGGGTCGGCCCGTCTGCGCGGGGCGGAGCTTTCCGCCGGGGACGAGGTCGGGCACCGTCTCACCGCGCTCGGCAAGGCTGGTGAAGGCCAGGCGCAGTGCGGTCAGCTCGCCCAGTCCCAGCAGGTCGAATTTGACCAGTCCCGCAGCGGCGCAGTCGTCCTTGTCCCACTGCAGGACGGTGCGTCCCTCCAGCGCCGCCCACCGCACGGGGCAGACCTCGGTGACCGGCCGGTCGGCCAGTACCATGCCGCCGGAGTGGATGCCCAGGTGCCGGGGCAGACGCAGCAGGTGCCCGGCGACGTCAAGGACCTGCTGCGGGGGCGCGTCTGCCGCGGAGTCATCCTCGGCATGGATCGTGCTGCGGTGGTGGGACATCCGGGAGGCCCAGGCGTCTTGCAGCCCGGCGGGATGCCCCAGGGCGCGGGCGGCGTCACGGATGGCGGAGCGGGGCCGGTAGGAGATGACGTTGGCTACCTGGGCGGCGTATTCACGCCCGTAGCGGTCGTAAACATGCTGGATGACCTCCTCGCGGCGGCAGGCCTCAATGTCCAGGTCTATATCCGGGTAGCCGCTCCGGCCCGGGGAGAGAAAGCGCTCAAAGAGCATGTGGTGGCGCACGGCGTCCACTGCGGTGATGCCCAGGGCGTAGCAGACGGCGGAGTTAGCGGCGCTTCCCCGCCCCTGGCAAAGGATGCCGGCGTTTTCGCAGAAGTCGACGATGGCGCGGACAATGAGGAAGTACCCGGGGAAGCCCAAGGACTCGATGACGTCTAGCTCATGGGCGAGTACTCCCCAGGCCTCGGGGTCCTGCGCCTCGGTGCCGTAGCGGGCCAGGGCACCGCGGCGGGTCAGCTCACGCAGCCAGGTGGCGGGCGTGTGCCCTGGGGGGACCTCCGGTTCGGGCAGTCCGGGAGCGACTAGGTTGAGGTCGAAGGCCAGTTCCTGGGCGATCTCGGCGGCGGTATCGACGGCGTGCGGAGCACGACGGTGCAACCGTGCCATGTCCTGTGGGCTGCGCAGCCAGCGGCCGAGGGCGGGCAGGTGCCCGCGGGCACCCTCCAGGTCCGTGCGCAGGCGAGTAGCCGTCAGAACATCCGCAAGGCGAGAATCGGACGGACGGGCACAGCGCACGGCGCCGGTGGCGATGAGCGGGAGGCGGTACCTGGCGGCCAGCTCGGTGAGCGCGGCGGTGAGTGCGGCATCAGTGGGGCCCGCGCTCAGCGAGATCTCAACTGCGACTGCATCACGGCCGAATAGTTCGACCAGGCGTCCGAGGGCGGCGTCGGCGGACCCTAGGTCCCAGCTGTCCGGACGCTGCGGATCGCCAAGCGCATGACGGAGGGGACCGTTTTGGGTGCCGGTAAGAACCAGGCAGGCGGAGGCACCGGTTCCTGTGGCCGCGCCTGCCTGCAGGGCGGCGGCGAGGTCGGGCAGCTGGTAGGCGGGGGCTACCCGGCGGCCTGCGGCGAGGTTGTGGCGGGAGATGGCTGCACACAGGCGGTGGTAGCCGCGCGGGGTACGCGCGAGGAGTGGCAGGTGGGTGCCGTCGGCCAGGGTGAGCTCAGTGCCGTAGATGGTGGGGGTGCCATGAATACGACCGGCCTGGGCATGGCGGACGATGCCGGGCATACCGTCATGATCGGTCAGGGCGATGGCTTCGAGGCCGAGCTCGGCGGCGGCTCCGACGAGGTCCTCGGGCTCGTTGGCGCCGTCCAGGAAGGAGTAGGCGGAGTGGGCGTGTAGCTCGGCGTAGTGGTGGGTCCCGGCAGCGGTGCTAGAGCCTTTAGTGCCTGCGGTGGCGGCGAGTGCCGCAGTGACCTCGGGCATTTGCAGGAGTCCGCCGGAAGCTCCGTCGCTGCTTGGGGTATTGAGAGTCATGGAAGTACTCCTCATGGATGTCATCGGAAGAGTGGTCAGGGCTGGCGCCGCCAACGACTAGAACCCAGCGTTGCCAGCAGTCGGGGCCCTGCGCCGCCCCTCCGGGGTGTGGCTTAGAAGGGCGGAATTTGATCAAGCAGTGGAGCCAGCCCCAGCTCGTGGAGGGCATAGGGAAAGGGCTTGGTTTCAAAGGCACCGGTGGGGTGACCGGGACGAGGCCCACGGCTGACTATTTCGGGGGGTCGCGAGGGCCGAGCGGGGCTGGCCGCGTCAGTGGCAGGCGCCGCGGCCGTGGCAGCAGCGAAGCCGTCGGCAGGGTCGTTCTGCTGTGCTTGTGCAGCCAGGTCCAGGCCGTGCTCAAGCCGACTCACCACCGCACCGTCAACTGCGTCGGCCAGGTGCTGGGGTACTCGCTGGGCGGGCATGGCCAGTTGGCGTGGCCCGATGCGGCGAGGTAGGAGGGTGATGGTGCCGTCGGGAGTACGGCGATAGCGGGCCCCGGTGGGTGTAGTCCAGATCAGCGCCGCATCGCCTTCATCCGTGTGCTGGCGGGTGAGAGTCCAGCCGGGGGCGTGCTTGAGGCGGTGGTGGGCCTGGCACAGGGCGGCGAGGTTGTTCAGGCTGGTCGCACCGCCGGCAGCCCAGGGAACGACATGATCGATGTCGCAGCGGGCAGCGGGGGTGGCGCAGCCGGGGAAGACGCATTCCTGGTCACGGGCTTGCACCAGGTCGCGTAGGCCGACTGGGGGTCGGTAGTGAGTGCGCCCCACGTCCAGTACCGCCCCGGACAGTGGGTCGGTGACCAGCCTGCGCCAGGTGCCGCCGGCCGCTAGTGCCCTGGCTGTGGCGGCGGGTACCGCCATGCGGCCGGCGCCGACCACAACCTCTGCCGACTCAGATACCCCGGACACGCCTGAGCCGGGCAGAGTCCCGGTGCTTCTACCGGACAGAGCGCTCCCGCCGCCAGTTGCGGGCAGACTGCTGCCAACGGCAGTTTCAGGATCAGCCTTCCCGCCGCCCACGGTCACCTCTCTTCTACCTGAAGCGGGCAGGCTGCTCCTGCTGTCAGCGGGCGGACTTTCCCCGCCGCCGTCGGGCAGGATCAGGTTCAACGGCACGGTGACGTCAACATTGATGGTGATTCCAGGTGGCGGAAACACGGGGCGCAGGCCGGAGGGCATCCACCAGGGGCGGGATGGCTCTACCAGGCTGCTTAGCGCCCCCAGTAGGCCCGGCAAGGGCACCCCATCCGGCAGCAGACCCGCGGCCCCCTGCTCGACCCCGCCAAGGGCAGGGTCACTCCCGCCGACGGCGGCGGTGAGGAGCGCAGGAACCGCGGCACCCGCTACGGTCGGCGTCTGCGGATCGCCATGGGCGTCATCACCAGTGCCGTCGCCGCAGGTGCAGCCGTGTTTGGCACCATCGCCGTTGGCACCGTTGACGTCTACGCCAACGTCACCGCTGGTGGAGGTGCCGGCGTTGCTGGTGTTTGCGGTTCGGCAGGCCAGGTTCTGGCTGCCCTGCAAGGTACGCAGGGTCATGCCGGTGATGGCATCGGCCCGCAACTGGGACAGTGTGCGACGGTCACCGCCGGCCCGCGCGCTAGCAGCGATTGCGTCCAGGGTGGCGTCCAGCAGCAGCGCGTCCAGGCTCGGCAGTAGCAGACGCATCTCGTGGGTGCCCTCACCAGCCGGGCGGGGACGGGTCACCCGCCGTCCCGCCTCATCCCGCCTGCGCCTACCACTGATGCCCTTGGGGTCGAGAGAGGCCAGGGCCTGATCAATGTCCCGCCCCAGCTGAGAGCAGGTGCGGCGTGGAGCGCGGGCCAGCACCCGTTCCTGCACTGCTGCCGCCGTGTCAGGGCTGACGCCCTGTAGACGGCGGATGATCAGGGCAGTCTTAGAAGTGTCCAGCATGCCGGCCCGGTGCAAGGCCTCCGTGGCCGCGAACTCGGGTTGCAGCATGGCCTGGCCACGATCCAGGAGTAAGCCCGCACTGCTGCGAGTGGTGCCTAGCCGGGCGGAGATTTCCCCGCTGGCGGTGAACCTCCGCTCATCCTCAGTGACCGGGCACTCAAGTTCTCCTCCTGGCCCCCAGGGTGGGATGCCTCGGTTCATCTCCGCCGTCCGGGTCAGGCAGGCGGCGGCCACGCCCTCCGCCCAGGCCGCCCATGCACCCAGCCGGTGGCAGGCCCCCACCAGCTCGCTGAGCACCTGGCCACCCAGACATGCGAGCGCATCAGCCCCCGTGCCCTGTCCCCAGTCCATACCCAGCCGCCCGGCCGCCTCGGCCAGCGTCCGCTCGGCCGGGCTAGTGACCGTAGCCAGCACAGCGTCGGTATCAGGAATGCTCAAAACCTCATTGGCGTCCGCCGCGCCATCGGCATCATCAATGGTGGCGCCCGGATGGGCAGGCACTAGCAGCACCGACAGCAGGCCCTCAATCAGATCTGCCAGGTCAGCGCCCGCCGGCACCCCCGACAGGCGCTCAACCAGGCCCTCCGCCTCGCTATCCACCCGCAGTCCCGCCGGGTGACGCGGTTGCGGACCTGGCAGGGGCCCGGGCAGCTTCTTAGCGACAGCAGGCGGTGTCACCCGCCCCACCCGGGCACGCCGGGCGGGCCGGCTCTCAACACCCCTACCTTCGAACATATGTACACAGTAGCGCGGGGGTCCGACACGAATTCGACCCCCATAGCCACCAACGTGCCCACGCTTGCGAGATGCGCATCATATTTCTCGCGCATCTCCCATCACCCAGCAAGCCGCCTCAAGCGGCCCCGCAGCGGTTCGGCCCTCCCCGGCGCCACGCGGACGCCCTCCGACTCAGGCCACCGACACCCCAGCGATGGCAAGCACCGCCAGAATCCAGGAGGTCATCGAGCCGATGAGGAACTCCTCCGCCTTGCGACCGTCCTGATCCTTGTTGATCTCGGGAAAGCGGATCACGCCCTTGGCGGCGATGACCGCTGCGACCGCGGCCTGTGCGCCGGCCGCCGCGAGCAAGAGGATGAGGATGCGCTCAAGCGGTCCGATCCAACGGCCACCACGCATCGCCACCACCAGCGGCGACAGCGCGCCCGCGGACGCATTGGAGCCACGTGCAAGACTGAGGACGGCCGACACCAGCCCATTCGCCGGCGCCCCCAGGAGAATGACCACACCCACTACGGCGCATGCCCGTGCCGTCGGCGTACCAACGGGGGCAGTCAGCACGGCACAGGCCCCACAGCCGACGGCAAGCACGATGAGCGCCGCCGCTTCGCCCCGCTCGGTTGATACAAGCATTTCCCATACGCTCCACCCCACCGGGACGGCTATGGCGAGCGCGACCCCGGCGGCCGTGAGCCCCAGCGGCCCCCGGGCGAGGATGACTCCGACAACGACGATCGCCCCGGTCCCGACGGCGATCGCTACGGCTCGCCGCCCCGGGCGTCCCTCGCCGACGATTCGCCGCGCCAGGACCGGCAGGGTGCTGGCGAGCCCGGTAAGCAGCAGCACGAGCGCGCTCATTGCTGCACCGCCGGCGGCATTTGTCCCGTACGCGCCACGCCGACAGGGTCGATCAGAGTGACGAGCAGGGTGTCGAGCAGGGTTTGGGCCTCGATGAGGGCGGCCCCCGGCCCGCGGGAGAAGTCGGAGACGGCCTGCTGGCTGACCTTCTCCGACCGAGCCACCTCGACCTGAGTCGCGCCCGCCAGGAGCGCCATGGTCATGCGCCGCTGCCGTGGTCGCAGGCGGTAGACGGCCTGGTCACGCAGCAGGAGCAATGCATTGACAACCGCCTCGCCTTCCTGGGCGCCCCCCGGGACGACAGCGTCCTGCGCCACCCGCATCCAGGTATGGCAGAACTCGCGGCCCGAGTCCTGCACGGCGTGCGCCTGCTCGATGGCCTCACGCGCCGCCCACCAGGCGGTGCCGTCCTGAATACTGGCTTCAGCGTCAGCACCGCCGGCGTCGGAGGAGACCGTCTCCACCCATCCGGCACCGATGCCGAAGCGCAGGGCCAGCCCCTCGGGCAAGTGCAGTTGAACACGCAGGGTGAGCGTCAGGGCAGCTGGCAACGAGGCGGCGACGGCCTGGAACTCGTCACCGACGGTGGCGACGGGCGGCTGCGGCAGCGCCAGCCCCGCGGCCGCCCGCGTGAGCACGTCTACGAAGGTAGCCTGCGCGGCGCGGCGATCGGTCAGCCGCCTGGACCCGACGATATCGGCGATGATGGCGTAAGAGACATCCACGCCTCCACGGTATCGCTTGTATTTCCCCCATTACAAGGATCTTCTCGGAGGCTCAGCACAAGCCGGCAGCTCTGGGCGCCGACTGCGCACCGCCGCCCGAACGCCCTGCCCGGATACTCACACCCCCGGCAGCACGCCGCCTACCTCCAGGTAGCACTTGCCGCATAGTGGCTCATAGGTGACGTCAACGCCATCAATCGCCACCTGATCGCCGTCGAACACGAACTCATCCCCCGCCTTGCGGGCATTGAAGATGGCCTTGCGCCCGCAGCGGCAGATGGTCTTGAGCTCCTCCAGGGAGTGGGCGATCTCCAGCAGGCGCCGCGATCCGGGGAAGCTCAGGGTGCGGAAGTCGGTACGGATCCCGTACGCCAGTACGGGGACGTCGTCGATGAGCACCACCTCCATGAGCTGGTCTACCTGTGCCGGGGTGAGGAACTGCGCCTCATCGACCAGCACGCAGTCAACCGCCTCAAGCGCACTGACCCGCAGGTCGGAGGCACGCTCACCCAGAGCTGCACGCCGTACAAGGGCGCGCACGTCATCGGAGCTGGTGACGAGCAAGTCCACACGGCGGGTCATCCCCAGGCGGGATACCACAGTGTCATCTCCCTTGGTATCTATGGCGGCCTTGACGAGGAGCACCCGCTGCCCACGCTCCTCATAGTTGTAGGCGGTCTGCAGCAGCCCCGTGGTCTTGCCGGAGTTCATGGCGCCATAGCGGAAGTAGAGCTTGGCCATACGTGCACCCAGGTCCTCTCCCGGAGCGGTGCGAGCCCTCTCCGCGGCTTCTCTCCCCCGCCCGCGTACACGGGGCGGCCCGCCCCGATGCTACCGGCCCGCATCCGCCCCAGCTCATCCCCGTCATCAATGCGCAGCACCACAGCTGCTGCCAAGGGTGGGCTTATAGGGTCTCGTTCCATGCAGCAGACCATCGCCGTCCCGCAGCGGGACCTGCGGCCGCGGCTCGCCCTCCTGGCGACGGCGGCGATCACCGTATTCGTGTGGCTTGCGGTAAGCACGGAATTCGGGTACTCACTGGCCGCCTACGATCCCCTGGTCACCGCATGGGCGGTGAGCCTGCGGCACGGACTCGTCACCGCGGCGGCGTGGGCACTGACGTACCTGGGAGGCACGCTCGGGCTGACGGTACTGACGACGGTCACCTGTACGGTTCTCCTGTTACGCGGTCTACGGCGCCACGCCCTGGTACTGGCCGGGGCCATGATCGGCTCCTCCCTGCTCACGGTGCTGCTGAAGGCCGCCTTCGCGCGTTCGCGCCCACATCCCTCCCTGCTGCTGGGCGAGCCCGCGTCGTCCTGGTCCTTCCCCTCCGGTCACGCATTCAACACCGGGGTCTTCGCGGGAGTCCTGGCTGGTTTCGTGCTGTTCTCCACAACGGCACCGGCCCGTAAGGCAGCAGCGACGGCGACGGCCTGCGCAGTCATTGTGCTGGTGGGCCTGTCACGCATCTACCTCGCCTATCACTGGTTTACCGACGTGCTCGCCGGCTGGAGCATCGCCCTGGCGTGGCTGTGCGTGGTCGGCGTCGTCGTCCTCACCACTACTAGACGATGCGCCCGCGGCCTCCCGGCCGGAGGCGGTCCGCGAGCGCCCACAGCTGTCCCCGGACGCTCTCAGGAGTAGATGCCGTCAACCCACCAGCGGCCCGAGCGGGCAAGCAGCAGGGGCGGCCCGGCATCGGTGACGACCTGCAGGTAGGCGCGCCGCGACGCACCCTCGGGACGCCACCAGTGCTCATCAACCGGCCAGGGCCCAGCCCACAGCAGGACCCGCCTCCGCGTCGGCCAGTCCTCCGCTCTACCGTCCCAGCCCGCGCCCCACCGCGACGGCGCACTCCCCGCAGTGGAGGGCTCCAGCCGCACGCCGGCCGGCGAAGCGGTCAGCTGCCCCTGGCGGTCTACGCCGACCTCCCGCCCATCGGCATCGAGGAGAAGGGCGGGCAGCGGCTCGGGGGGAACCAGGGCGGGCGCCGGAGAAGGCAGGGCGCCGTCCCAGGGGGCGGAGCCCGGGACCTCCTCGAGGCTCTCACCCCAGCCGATGAGGGCGACCCGGGAGCGCGGGTCACGCCCGGGACGAGACACGGGAATGCGGACAGAACCTGCACCGAGAAGGGACTCGACGCGCCCGGCGGCACGATGTGCCCGGCGCTCGGCCTGTTCCCCGCTAGCGCTCCACAGTCCGGCCTGGGCGGAGCCTGCCGGGGCCAGCTCGAGGGCGACCAGGCGCAGGTGCGTCAGGGGTGCCGCGGGAGGGCGTCCGGAGCGGCCCGCCAGCCACCCTTCCAGTTGCCAGCGCACCCGGTCGGTCAGCTCGGCGGGTGAGGGAGTTGCGCCCAGTAGCCACGAGCGCCCCAGTTCCGCCCCGTCCTCGCACCGTGCCTCCACGCGGAGGCGTTCGGCCGACATCCCCAGGCGGATCAGGCGCTCCGATAGCTGCTCAGCGAGGGTGCGCGCGGCCCAGGCCGCGGTATCGGTACGCGCAATGGGAGGGTCCAGCCGCGCCTCGGCGGAGACATCGGCTGCGGGGCGGGTGGCGCGCGGCAGGGGCTCCCACTTTCCGCAGGCGAGTCTGTGCAGGCGCTCCCCCTCGGATCCGAAGCGGGCGGCGACGTCGCGGCGGGGCAGCGCGGCAAGGTCACCCAGGCGGTGCAGGCCGAGGCGGCCGAAGTCCTCGAGAAGTGGGCCTGCCCGCTGGCGCTCCGGTTCGGTGACCAGGGCGTGCAGCAGGCTCTCCAGCGGCCAGGGGGCAAGGAATTCAGGTCCGGTCCCGGGCGGGACGATAATGCCTTGCCGGGCGGCCAGGATGGCGCCGAGGAAGGAGTCGGCCACCCCGACTTGGCACTCGACTCCCGGTCCGGCTGCTACCGCCTCGACGAGGGCGGCGGCCAGCGGCTCCTCCCCGCCCGCCCAGCGGGCCGGGCCGGCGACCGTGGACAGCGCCAGCCCGGGACGGGCGACAAGCGGCTCGGCGAGGAGCTCGGAAAGAGCTTCCATAACGGCTTCAAAGGCCCGTGCCTCCCGTTCAGGCTGTGGCGGTAAGACGATGAGCCCGGGGCACAGGGAGCGGGCAAGACGCAGCCGCATGCCGCGGGTGACTCCGGCGGAACGGGCGGACGCGGAGGCGGCTATGACACCGCGTCCGCCCACTACGGCAACGGGGGTCAGGGCGGGATCGGGCACCTCTGGTCGTTCGCCCCTGTCCAGGGTGAGGGCGACGACGGGCCAGTCGGGCACCCATACGGCGATCAGCCGTGGCGCGCGCGGCTCTCCGGCAAGGTCCATGCCTCCTCCTCTCGAGGGTCCTGTGGCGTGACCGGATCTACGACAACCAGGCGCGGTCGTACTGCCGGCGCAACCGGTACGGGGGCCTGAGGCCGCGCGGGTACGGGCGCCAGCTGCACGCCGGTGTCATCCAGTACTAGGCGGGCCCGGCCGGGACGCCGCCGGTCATGCAGGTTCCAGGCCAGTTGCCGCAGGTAGCCGCCGCGCATCTCCTGCGGCTGCGGGTCCTGCAAGTGGTCGTGCAAGTGGTTGTGCAAGTGGTTGTGCAATGGCACCAGAACACCGGTATGAGGCGGCTCCCGGGAGGCCGGTGGAGACGGTTGCCTCGCGGTGAGCCCAGCGGGCAGGCCGGTGTCGTAGTCATCCGGCTCGGCCTCCAGGAAGCGGGCCCCCTCCCAGGCGAAGGGAGTGAGGATCAGGCAACCGCGCTCGCGGGCCCGGGCCAGGAGGGTGCGGCGGTCACCAGCCAGCAGGCGGGATGCTGCGGCGGCAGAGACCAGAAGGACGGCGACGCCGTCCAGCAGGGCCCCGAGGGCTGCCGTAAGCAGATTGGGGGGCAGGTCCGCAGCGGGTACGGCTAGTACCCGGGAAAGATCCAGGCCGGCCTCGGCCGCGGCACACCAGCCCAGTCCCTCGCAGCCGACTACACCGCACCAGTCGCTCCTGCCTTGCTGGAGTGCGGCCAGGGCGAGCAGCGCCCCGGTGGATCCGGTCAGGGTCACCACCCCGGCGGCATCGGCGCCTACTGACAGGAGTGACTCCGGCGTCGGCTCCCCCGCCTGCGCGAGGGAGGCCGATGCCGCGAGCGCGGTGGCACCGGCTATTGGCGCCCCCCGCTCGGCGTCGGCCAGCACTCGGGTGATCCGCCTGGCCGCTTGATCGTGCAGGCCCGCACGGGACTCGGCGCGAGTCAGGGCCTTCCGGGCCGCGGCGAGGCGGTCCGCGCGCGAGGTGCTTCCCGACTCATAGGCGCCCCGACGGCTGTACCCCATGACTTCTCCTCCCAACAGGACATCTATCGAACACCTGTTCGATGTGTTGTTGCAAGCGTAACTCCGGTCGCCGACACGAATCCTCCTCGGTCCGCGTCTACAGTGGTGGGCATCACCCCGGCCGACAGGCCGGCCCCGACTCCGCCCGCCTAAGGAGGACGCCATGACCGCTGATCTGACCCGCCCGCGCCCACCGTTCCCCTATGACTCGCTTCCCGCGCTCCCCTCATTCACGCTGGCCTCCACTGATCTAGTGGAGGGTGAGCGCATGCCCGACTGCTTCACGGCAGTGCACGAGAACATCTCCCCCGAGCTGCACTGGTCGGGGTTCCCAGCCGCGACCCGCTCCTTCGTGGTCTCCTGCTTCGACCCTGACGCCCCCTCTCCGGCCGGATGGTGGCACTGGACGGTGCAGGACCTGGACGTGTCGGTCACCTCCCTGCCCCAGGGCGTGGGCGAATCCGACCTCCAGCTGGATGGTGCGGCCTTCCATGCCGCCAACGACTCGGGCACGCATGCCTGGTCCGGCCCCTATCCGCCGGCGGGCGACGGCGACCACCGCTATATCTTCGCCGTACATGCGTTGGACGTGGACACCCTGGGCCTGGATGACGACGCCTCGGCGACAACCGTGGCCGCCCAGTGCTCCACCCACGCCATTGCCCGGGCCCTGCTTACCGTCACCTACTCCCAGCCGGGCGAGCCCGGTGCCGCCCCGTTCCTCCAGGAGTCGCGGTAGCACTCCGCGCCTGCTCGCACCGGCCGCCGGGACTGCGTGGCCATCCTGGAGGACACCTCACACGGTGCTGCCGGGAAAGCCGAGGCTGCGCCAGGCCTCGTACAGGCCCACGGCGGCTGAGTTGGCCAGGTTGAGCGAGCGGCTGCCGGGAAGCATGGGGATGCGGGCCCGCCCGGTGACGCGCGGGTGGTTCATGATCGGCTCGGGCAGGCCGGTGGGTTCGGGGCCGAAGAGCAGGGCGTCATCCTGGCGCCAGGCGATGTCGGTGTAGAGCGTGGTGGTGTGGGCGGTGAAGGCGAAGATGCGTCCGGGGACTTGCTCCAGGCACTCCTCCCAGGTGGCGTGTACGCGCGTGCGGGCCAGGTCGTGATAATCGAGCCCGGCGCGGCGCAGCTTGGCGTCGTCCATGTCGAACAGGGGATCCACCAGGTGCAGCATGGCCCCGGTATTAGCGCTCAGCCGGATAGCGGCACCGGAGTTGCCCGGGATGCGGGGCTCGAAGAAGACGACGTGAAGCACGCGGGCCATACTGCCACCGATACTGTCACCGATACTGCCATCGATACTGTCACCGCCCCGTCGGCTTTCAGCGCCGACAGGGCGGTGACAGCCGGGTCAGCCCAGCGAGTCGAGGACGATGTTGAGCCCCTCCCCCATGGTCGGGTGAGAGATGGGGGCGTCGCGCAGCTGCTGCCAGGGCATGCCGGCGAGCATGGCCACCTGGACGGCGGTGATGACCTCCCCGGCGCTCTCACCGATGATCGCGGCACCGAGGATCAGGTCGGTGTCGGCGTCGATGATCAGCTTGTAGAAGCCGGAGGTGGTGCCCAGGGTCTTGGCACGGGGCACCGCCGCGGTGGGGGTCTTGGCGACGCGCACGTTGTGCCCGGCCGCCCGGGCCTGGGCCTCGGTAAGGCCGACGTGCCCGAGCTCGGGGGTGGCGAACACGCTCCAGGGGATTACCCGGCCCGCGGTGGAGGCCTCGCGGCCGTCCAGCAGGTCCCGCAGCACGCGGAAGTCATTCCAGGAGGCGTGCGTGAACATGGGGGTGCCGGCCACGTCCCCGGCGGCGTAGACGCCGTCGGCGGTGGTGCGCAAGTGGTCGTCCACCCGCACGAAGCCGCGCTCGGTCAGCTCCACCCCGGCCGTCTCCAGGCCCAGGCCGGCCGTAACCGGGGTCCGTCCCAGGGCAACGAGCAGGTGCGAGCCGGTCGCCTCGCGCCCGTCCTCGGTACGCACCACCACGGGGCCGGAGCGGGCGGAGGAGCGCACCGCACTCACGCGGGCGCCGGTGAGGACCTCCACACCGAGGGCCTCTAGCCCGGCGGTGACCTCGGCGGCGACGTCGGCGTCCTCCCGGTTCAGCACGTGCTCGCCGGAGTGGAGCAGGGTTACGGGCACGCCCAGCATGCCCATCAGGGAGGCCATCTCCACGCCGATGACTCCACCTCCGAGGATCAGCAGGTGCCCGGGCAGCTCGGGCAGGCTGAGCAGGTCCTCGCTGGTCCAGTAGGGGGCGTCGGCCAGGCCCGGGATATCGGGGACGGCCGGGGTGGTGCCGGTGTTGATCAGGACGCGCCGGCCCCGCACCCGGCGCACGGTGCCGTCGGCGGTGGCGATCTCCACGGTGCGTGGGGCCACAAAACGCGCGGTGCCGCGCACGAAGTCCATCCCGGAGTCGGCGAACATGGTCTCGTGGGCCGCCACCATGCCACCCACGACGCCCTCCTTGCGCGCCCGCAGCGCGGCGAGGTCGATGTGGGCGCGGGTCAGCAGGGCGGTGTCATCACGGGAGCTGGAGTCGTCGGCGCCGAGCTCGGGCAGGGCCACGCCGTAGGCGGCCGCTCCCTGCACCTGGTGCAGGACGCGGGCGGAGGTGATGAGGGTCTTGGTGGGGATGCAGGCGACGTTGATGCAGGTGCCGCCGACCTTGTCGCGCTCGACCATGACGACGTCGTCGCCCTTGCGGGCGCGCAGCATGGCCAGTGATTTGCCCGCCTTGCCTCCGCCGACGACGAGCAGGTCTACCTCTTGAACCTGCCCGGATGCGGTGACGATGGTGTTGGTGCCGCCCATTTACTTCTCCTCGGTCTTCCCGTGGCCGGCCCCACGCCCTCTCGGGCCTCCGGTCCGCGGCGGTGTTCGTGAGGCGCACGCGCCTCGCTCGGTTGCTGTCGCGGGTGGCAACGCCGTGCATGGCACGCTTCATTCCCGCTGTTGCTCACCACCGTGGATCGACGCCGCCGTAGACTCCCTGTGGAGTTCTCCTCTGGCGAGGACTCCTCCCACCGCCCAGAACTGAGAGGTTGTGCCGTATGACCGAGCTGCGTGAGCCCGCCGATGTTTTCGCCGAGACGCTCGGCTGGCAGTCCGCCCTGGAGCGCACGGACCTGCTCGCCCAGCCCGTGGCAGCGGCGTTGCAGGCCCTCGCCGCCACCGATGCGGGTCGGGACCTGGCGGGTGCTGCGAAGGTGGTTGAGATCGACCCCGCCCTGTCCGACACGGATACGCTCAACGCGGAGTACTCGCTCAACCCCGAGGCCACCGGCAACTGCGTACTGGTGGCGGGCAAGCGCTCCGGGGAAAGACGCTTGGCTGCCTGCGTGGTGCGGGCGACCGACTTCGCCGACGTCAACCACCTGGTCAAGCAGCTCATCGACGTGCGCAAGGCCTCCTTCCTGCCCATGGAGCAGGCCGTGGAGATGAGCGGCATGGCCTACGGCGGCATCACCCCGGTCGGTCTGCCCGCCGACTGGCGGCTGCTGCTCGACGCACAGGTGGCCGCGCGCGACACGATGCTCATCGGCTCCGGCGTGCGCCACTCCAAGCTGCTGGTGCCCGGGGCACTGCTGGCGGCCCTGCCCGGCGCCGAGGTGATAGAGAACCTGGGCATCACCCCCGCTTGATCGCGTCGGCGCCCAGCCAAGTCGCCTACGCATAAGAGCCCAGCCACTTGCAAGAACGCCGAAGCGCAAATGAGCGGGCGCTTCGTGTTTGAGGGTTGATGGGGTGATGGGTGGCGGTTCGTCGGGTGGTTGTGCGTGGCGGTGGTGCGCGGCGAAGCACGGCGGCGCGGTGTATCCGGGCGGCGGTTTGTCGGGTGTCCCCGTGAACCGTTGCGGTTCACGGCGGGTCGTCGCCGCTACCTGATGAAGGGGCAGACGCGGGATCATCTGCAACGCCACTTCGGGGTTAACAACGCCCGTTAACGGCCTGCTGAAGGGCCCTGGGGTATACAGCAGGCCGTAAAGTAGCGTTGTTAACGTCCAGCCGGCGCAGCAGGCACCTCGCCCCGCACGTACCGCGCCTGTCGGAAGCGTCCTCGCTGCCGGCGGGCGGTCGTCGACAACGCCGGATCATCTGCAACGCCACTTCCTGGTTTGCAACGCCACTTCCTGG
>NZ_PIZD01000049.1:64384-112246 GCF_010365615.1 Actinomyces sp. 565 | reverse complement strand
CGTGGAGCTAGGGGGATTCGAACCCCCGACCTCTTCCATGCCATGGAAGCGCGCTACCAACTGCGCCATAGCCCCTCGCGGGCGTCGCCCCTTGCATGGGCAACGCCCAAACTCTACGAAGTCAGGACCGTTCCGAGCAAATCAAAAACACGTGCCGTGCCTCACCCGTGTGCCCGCGGCGGCTGCGCACCGACTCCGCACCCCGCCGCTCACCGCACGTTCCACTCGGCTAGCATCCAGCCTGGCTTCCGCTCCCCCGGAGCCACCACCGCATGGCGACAGTTGTCCATGCTTCTCAAGCCGAACCACGCCTCACAGTCCAGCTCCAGCAGGTGGCTAACGCCAAGGGTGATCGCCGAGCCGTGGGAGACAACCACGATGGTTTGCTCCGCGCTAGCCTCCGTGTCCCGGACAATGCGCCGTAGGGCGGCGCCGACACGCGCCGAGGTTGCCGCCCTGGTCTCCACGCCCACTCCAATGGGGTCCTCACCCACGCGCCAGGCGGCAAACTCCTCGGGCCAGCTGGCCTCCATCTCCGAGCGTGAGAGCCCCTCCCAACGACCGAAAGAGCGTTCGAGTAAACCCTCGTCGAATTCGATCTGCCTGCCGGTCAGCTCCGCCAGCTCCTGCGCCGTCTGCCGGGCGCGGGTCAGCGGAGAAGAGACGACACGTACTGGGTCCAGCGCGGCAAGCCCGGGCGCGGCGGCGCGTGCTTGTTCAAGGCCAGCGGCATTGAGGGGAATGTCAATGCGGCCCTGCACCCGCATACCGGCGTTGTAGTCGGTCTGCCCGTGCCGCCACAGAACCAGCCGTGTCATGTTCTAAGCATCCCAAGCAGGCTGATCTCAGCCCTGGGCGGAAGTCGGCTCGGCGGCAGGCAGGGGCACGAGCGGACAGTCCTTCCAAAGACGTTCAATCCCGTAGTACTCGCGGTCCTCATCCTGCAGCACGTGCACAACCACGTCGGCATAGTCCAGCAGCACCCAATTGGCCTCTTCGAGACCCTCCCGAACCCGGGCCTTGGCGCCGGCCTTGAGCATCGCCTCCTCGACGGCGTCGACCACGGCGCGCACTTGCCGCTCGTTCCCGGCGGAAACGATGAGGAAGATGTCCGTGAAGGCCAGGCGCTCAGAGACATCGATCGCGACGGCATCCTGCGCCTTCTTCTCGGCGGCGGCACGGGCGGCAGCCACGGCCAGTTCAACGGCGTGTTCAGTAGCGGGCACGGGGCTCCTTCTGCAGCTGGTGCATGGCTTTGCGATAACTCTAGTGGCAAGGGGTGATCAGGTGAGCAGTGGCATCCAGGCGCTGAGCGCCTGCGACAGGGTGCCGATGACGCCATTACTGCGCAGGTACCACACGATGGCAAGGACAACCAGCGCGATCACTACGGCCAGCAGGATGATAAGCAGCGTATGCCCCACCCGAGACCCGCCGTCCGCTGCCACCTTCGAGTCGGCAGCGGCCTCGGGCACCGCTTCAGCCTCCGTCCCTGCCGCCGTAGCCGCAGACGACGCGGCCTCCGGCACCGCGGCGTCTGCCACGTCCAGGGAGCGCCACTGGGGATTGTCAATACCGCCGTATACCTCGGTGGGGTCGGGTTGGGGCTCAGCTTCTTCCGGTGCTTCTGCCTGAGCTGCATCTGCCGAGTTGGCCGACTCGTGTTCCGAGTCTGCCGCCGCGTCCGCACTGGAGTGGCCAGTGACCTGCAAAGCTGCATCAGGCTGAATGACCGGCTGAACCACGGTCAGTTCACCCGTGTTGGTGTCAACCGTACGCACCCCTTGCGCAGCGGACGGAATGCGCACAATCGGACGCCGCGCCGGCACGGCAGCGGGGTTCTCCTCCGCTGCTGGAACCGAGTCCACGCCCTCGTGCTGCGCCTGCTCGTCACTTGACTGGGACGGCGCCTCGCCGGCGCCTGCAGCTCCGTCCTCGCCCGCACCTGGCTCGTGCTCGTCAGCAGCAGCGTCATGTGGCCGCTCCCCATCCGTAGGGGCGTTTTCTGCAGCCAGTCGATTACGCAGTGAGCGCCGGGTCGGCAGCGCACTAGGCTGCGCGGCCTCAGACTCAGACAGAATCGGCGCGTCAACGGCCTCCATGACGCCGGTGGGCAACGAGGCCAGCTCCTCCTTCTGCGCCTCAGTCAGGTTGGCGTCCGCCGCCTGCGGGGAAGGGGCGCTGGCCGCGCCTGCAGCCGCAGCCACGTCGGCAGCACCATCCTCCGCCGACTCCGCCGACTCGGGCGGTGCGGACTGCTCAGCCGTGGGCACCAGGGCCGGTGTCTGTGCGGACGGCGCGCGTCCCGGCTGTGCGGCAGTTTCAGCTTGCTGCGTGGGTGAGGCCACCACGTCGGCAGCATCGTCAGAGGTGTCAGTGGGCGTGGTCTGCGCTGCCGCGGCCTGACCCTCCGACCGGCCCTCCGCACCAGCTTCGGCCCGGTCCTCGGCAGCCGCACCCGGGTCTGCCGGTGTCTGTGCAGTGGCCGGCGTCGGCGTGCGGTCCGCAGCGCCGTCAGTGGCAGGTGTTGCCGAGGCGGCGCGGGACCCGGAGGACTCGTGCGAGGGCAGTGGAATAACCGGCTGGTCAGCGAGCGGATCCTGGAGTGCGCGCGCCTGCTCAGGAGTGATCTCGCCGGACTCAAGCGCACGCTGCAGGGCCTCCGCCTCCTCGCGCAGGCGCCTCATTTCCCGCCGAGTAAGCAATGGCTGCTGCCCGGTCAGGAAGGCCTCGCGCTCGGCGGCCCGCTCCGCCTCGCGCATAGCGCGACGACTGCGACGCGCGGGGGCAGCCGACGCGCCGGGCTCAGTCTGGTTGACGTCGGTGTTCTCACTCACCTTCGTTCTCCTTCCTCAGGGACTGCTCACGCGCCACATGGGCGGTCATGGACGTGGTTGATGCAGACCTCTCGACCGTCCGGTACAAACCGTACTTGCGTATGTACTGGACCACGCCGTCGGGTACCAGGTACCACACCGGGCCGCCCCGTCCGACCCGCTTGCGGCAAGCAGTGGACGAGATAGCCATCGCGGGAACCTCCACCAGTGAGATCTTGTCGGCCGGAAGACCCGTATCCGTCAGGACGTGACCCGGACGCGTCACTCCGACCATGTGAGCCAAGGACATGATCTCCTCATTGTCCTTCCAGGTCAGGATCTGCGCCAGGGCGTCGGCGCCGGTAATGAAGTACAGCTCCGCGCCGGGATACTCCGCCATGATGTCGTGGAGCGTGTCAATTGTGTAGGTGGTACCGCCCCGGTCGATATCCACTCGCGAGACCGTGAAGCGCGGGTTGGATGCGGTTGCGATGACCGTCATGAGGTAACGGTGCTCCGCTGGGGAGACCCTTCTGTCCTTCTTGAAGGGCTGCGCCCACGTGGGCACGAAGATGACTTCGTCAAGGTTGAAGACGTCCTGCACCTCGGAGGCGGCAACGAGGTGTCCGTGGTGGATGGGATCGAAGGTGCCCCCCATGATCCCGATGCGCAGGGGACGCGCGCTGCTGTCGCTCACAGGCGCCCCTTCACGTTGTCTGTCGCCACGCGCGCTCCTCCGGTCCACTCCGCACGCCGATTGCGCACGGGCGCATACATACTGCCACGCCGCGGGCACCGATACCGACTCTCACACGCTGCACGCCAATGTTGAGATGTCCGATACGGCCTATTAGTCATGACATCACCGACACGAAATGCGCGCGCCCACACCCAAATATGGCTACGATCACAGCAGGTTGTCGTCATCCTCCCAGCCACGCCCCACACAAGTCCCTGACCAGATCAGCGGCAAGAACGGTGTTTCCCGTTGCGGTCACCGGCCGGAAGCGCATGAGGACAGCATTAGAACCACACAGCCTCATCCCGAAAGGAGACCGACGATGATCTGGTTCCATCTGGCCGTCGTCCTGTTGTTCATAGTCATTGGCGCACGCATGGGCGGCGTAGGTATCGGCCTCGCCGGCGGAGCCGGCATCCTCGTACTGGTCCTGACCGGCGTGCACACCTCCGCAGATGACGCCCCCTGGGAGGTGATCGGCATCATCATGTCAGTGATCTGCACAGTTGCCGCCCTGCAGCTGGCGGGCGCCATGGACCACCTGGTGCACCTGACCGAGGTGCTGTTGCGCAAACACCCCAAGCAGATCGTGTTCCTCGCGCCAATCGTCACCTACCTGATGTCGCTGCTGTGCGGCACCGGACACACCGCCTACTCAGTCATCCCCGTCATCGTGGACGTGGCCAAGGGACACGGCATCCGCCCGTCGCGCCCACTATCAATCGCCGTAGTCTCCTCCCAGGTCGGTGTGGCAGCCTCCCCGATCTCAGCTGCCATGGTGGCCCTGGTCGTCGCGCTGGAGCCGATCAACATCGGCTACCTGCAGTGCCTGGCCATCGTCATCCCCACTACTTTCATCGGTTGCATGGTCGGCGCCGTCGTCGCCTACTTCCAGGGCAGCGAGCTTGAGGACGACCCGGTCTACATCGAGCGCAAGGCCAAGGGCCTGGTCAAGCCCTCGGCTGCCGCGGCAGCCAACTACCAGGCGGCTCCCAGTGCAGTCCCCAGCCTGTTCATCTTCCTGGGCGCCCTCATTGCGGTGGTTACCTACGCCACCATCTCCTCCCCCGAGCTGGGCATCATGTCCGACCCGCCGATGGGCTCCACCCCGGCGATCATGACCATCATGCTGGCTACCGCCGCGGTCATTTGCGCTGCGGCTAAGAAGCCGACCACCCAGATCGCCACCCAGGACACCTTCCGTGCCGGTATGACAGCCGCCGTGTGCATCCTGGGTCTTGCCTGGCTTGGCAATGCCTTTGTCAACCAGTACGAGGAGACCATCTCCAACGCCCTGTCCGGCCCGTTCCAGGCCGCGCCGTGGCTGGTTGCGGTGTTCTTCTACTTCGCCGCGCCGCTGATGTTCTCGCACGCCGCCACCACCCGGGCGTTCATGCCTCTGATGGTCGCCCTGGGCCTTCCGGGGACTGCGCTGGTTGCCTCCTACCCAGCCGTGGCGAACTACTACCTGCTCCCCAACTACCCGACGACGGTTGCCGCCATGGAGATGGACGACACCGGATCCACACGAGTGGGCAAGATGGTTCTCAACCACCCCTTCGTGCTTCCGGGCACCGCCGCCATCATCGTGTGCGTGGCACTGGGCTTCCTAGCCGCCCCGTTCATCGTCTGACCGGCGAACGCGCCGGCGCCTTAGGTCCCGTCGGCTGACCCGGCCAAAGTCCGGAGTCCAGGCTGACGATCCGGAGTGCAGCAGGCCCAGGAGGGCGCCCGAGCATCACCTCGGGCGCCCTCCTACATGCGTCCGGGCCGGGCAAAGGCTGCCGGCCCAGGCGTTTCGCAGGCCCCGGTGACGGGCCGGTACGCCGTCTTAGAGAACTCTCATAGTCATCTCATCGTCACCTTCTGAGCCCGCAGGAGTCTATTAACCGAAGCCGCCAGGCGATTGGAAAGAAGACTCCCATGACTAGTGAATCTCCCCTGACACAAGCGCTGAAGCCCCACCTGCCGCGCGCAGTACACGCCCTGACGCCGCACGCGAGGCAGACTGCGCCGTACCCCTCAGTGCTACCGGCCGGCGTACACGGCCCCGTGCCCGTTCCACCGGCTAACGCCGCGACATCCTCACACGCCCTGACCCTGCGTCCCAGCCCGCCAAGCATCCGGGTGGTGCTCTACAGCCACGACGCCCAGGGGCTGGGGCACCTGCGCCGCAATCTGGCGCTGGCGCACAGGCTCGCCGCAGACCTGCCCGCCCTCACCGGAGCCTCCGTCACCGGCCTCTTAGTGGCCGGAGTGTCGCCGGCCCCCGGTTTCTCCCTGCCCGCCGGCTTCGACTGGCTGGTTCTGCCGGGATTCACGAAGAGCTCCGGCGGCTACCGGCCGCGCGGCTTGCGGGGCACGCCCGACTCGCTAGCGACGCTGCGCTCGGGGCTAGTGGCCTCCGCCCTGCAACGCTTCGCCCCGCACCTGGTGATCGTAGACCGCCACATCTACGGTGTCCGAAAGGAGCTGCGCGCTCCCCTGAAGCACCTGCGCGCCACGTCCCCGCGCACCCGAATCGTGCTCGGCCTGCGCGAAGTACTCGACGCGCCAGAGGTCGCCGCCGCCGAGTGGCGCAACCTGGACACTCCCGCCAACCTGCGCGAGCTGATCGACGAGGTGTGGGTTTATGGCGATCCCGCCGTGCACGATCCCATCGCAACCGGTGAGATCCCCATGTCCCTGCGTGATCGTGCCGTGTTCACCGGCTACCTGGCCAACGGCCGCAGCCAGCTCGACCACGGCCGCAGGGTGCCATCGGACCCGTTCATCCTGACCACCGTCGGCGGCGGCTCAGACGGCTTCGAGCTGCTGCGCAGTGCCGCCCGCATGACCCCGCCGCCCGGCTACCGCCACGTGCTGGTCACCGGACCCCAGTTGGACGAGGCCGGCTTCGACGCCGTGCACACCGCCGCCGGTCCCGCCACCGAGGTGCACCGTTCACTACCCGGGCTGAGCCGGTGGATTGAGCGCGCCTCCGCGGTAGTGGCGATGGGTGGCTACAACACCTCCTGCGAGATCCTGGCCACCGGCACTCCCGCGCTCATCGTTCCCCGTGAGCAGCCACGGCTTGAGCAGCTCATCCGCGCTCGCGCCCTTGAGCAGGTCAAGGCCGTCGACGTCATGCGCACCAACGAGCTCAGCCCCAAGAAGCTGAGCGTCTGGGCCGCCGGGGCCGTTAATCGGCGGATGCCCCGCACCAGCCTCGACACCGACGGGCTATCCGTCGCCGCTCGCCGCGCCGCCGCGCTGCTACGCACTCAACTCACCTCCCCAAGCTCTTTTCAGGAGATAGCGTCATGACCCGCATCGGTTACGTACTAAAGGTCTACCCCCGCTTCTCAGAAACCTTCGTGGTCACTGAGATGCTCGCCCGGGAGTCGCTGGGCGACGACCTGACGATCTTCGCGCTGCGCCCCACCACCGACTCCCGCTTTCACCCCGAGATCGCCCGCGTCAGGGCACAGGTGAACTGGGTTCCGCGCCCGCGCCGCGCCATTGACATGTGGGAGCAGCTGGCCGGCTCGGTCAACGAGCCGGCCATGCGCACCCGCCTGGCGGAGATCCTCCCCGCAGTGGCCGACTTGCCCGGAGACGAGGTTGCCCAGGGTGCGGCACTGGCCCGCAGCGCCCGCGACGCCGGCATCACCCACCTGCACGCACACTTCGCCTCCCTGGCGGGCCGCGTGGTCTGGATCGCCTCCCGGCTGAGCGGTATCCCCTACACGGTGACCACCCACGCCAAGGACATCTTCCACGAGTCGGTCGACCAGCTGTGGCTGCGCCGAATCTGCGCCGATGCTGACCGGGTCATCGCCATCAGCCGTTACAACGAGCGCTACCTGCACTCGCTGCTCGCCGGCACCGGAGCGCGCATCGAGCTGCGGTACAACGCCCTGGAGCTCGACCGCTTCCCATTCCGTCCCCCTGCCCCCGCTGACGGCCCGCTGCACGTCGCGGCGGTGGGGCGGCTGGTGGCCAAGAAGGGCTTCGATGACCTCATCGACGCCGTCGGCATCCTGACCAAGGCCGGCGTACCGGTCGTGGTGGACATTGCCGGCGAGGGCGAGGAGCACGACCGCCTGGCAGGGCAGATCACCGCCCTAGGACTGGAAGACCGCGTCAATCTGCTGGGTCCGCTCACCCAGGCGGAGGTACGCGCCCTGCTGGGCCGCGCCCAGGTGTTTGCCGCGCCCAGCAAGCCCGCTGAGGACGGCAATATCGACGGCCTGCCCACGGTGGTGCTGGAGTCCATGGCCTGCGGCACACCCGTAATCGCCACCGAGGTCACCGGGCTGCCGGAGGTCATCCGCGACGGCGACACCGGGATCCTGCTGCCGCACAGCAACCCGCAGGCCCTCGCACGCGCCCTGCGGGAACTGGCGGAGGGCACTGTTGACCCAGCACCGCTGGCCCGCAACGCCCGCGCCCTGATCGAGCGGGACTTCGACTCCCGCAGCCAGGCAGCAGTCCTTTCCGCCTGGCAGTCAAACCCCGAGCTTGAAGAGGTTCACTGATGCGTATCGCCTACATCTGCGCCGACCCCGGCGTGCCCGTATTCGGCTCCAAGGGCGCGTCCGTCCACATTCAGGAAGTCGTGCGGGCCCTACGGCGCGCCGGCCACGTAGTCACCGTGTACGCGGTGCGCCGCGGCAACCTGGTGCCGGCGGACCTGACCGACCTTCCCGTGCACATCACCCGCGTGAACGCCGACGATGCAGCCGCGCGCGAAGACGCCCAGGCGGAGGCCTCCCGCCTGCTGGCACAGCAGGCGCTCGCCGACGGCGCCGATCTGGTGTACGAGCGCTACTCCCTCTTCTCCGGGGCCCTGGCGCAGCTGGCCGAGGCCGGCATCCCCGGCGTGCTGGAGGTCAACTCCCCGCTTATAGACGAGCAGCGCCAGCATCGTGAGCTGGTCAACGAGGAGGGCGCGGTCGCGGCCCTGCGCGCCCAGGTGCGCGCCGCCCGCACCACCGTATGCGTCTCCGAGCCGGTACGCCGTTGGGTACACGGCCACGTCGACGCCCCGCGGGCGGTGACCATCCCCAATGGGGTCAACCCCGACCGTATCCGCCCCTTCCCCGAGGACCCCGACGGCGTCGTCGTCGCCTTCGTGGGAACGCTCAAGCCGTGGCACGGCGTGGCAGACCTGCTGCGCGCAGCGTCCCTGGCCAAGGAGAGCTGGACCCTGCGCATCATCGGTGACGGGCCGGAGCGGGACGCGCTGCACGCCCAGGCGGAGGAACTCGGCCTGGATGTTGACTTCCGGGGGGCGCTCGCTCCCCAGGAGATTCCCGCCGCACTGGCCGGCAGCGCCGTCGGCGTCGCCCCCTACCCGGACCTGGGTGGAGAGGATGAGCAGTACTTCTCCCCGCTCAAGGTGCTGGAGTACCTGGCGGCCGGACTGCCAGTGGTCGCCTCCGCCGTAGGCCAGCTGCCCCGGCTGCTGGACGGCATCGGGATGCTGGTGCCGCCGTCGAACCCTGCGGCCCTGGCCGCTGCCCTGGACGCACTCGCCGTTGCCCCGCAGTTGCGCGCGCGGCGCGGGGAGCTGGGCCGACGTCGCGCGGAGAAGCACCATAGCTGGGACGCCGTCGTCGCTCAGATACTGACCCTGACGGAGGCGCAGCATGCCTGAGCCGCAGATTACCCGCTCCGCGCTGAGCCGCACCCTGCGACTGGTGGCTCCGGACCTGCGGCCGCAGGCGAAACTGGTGGCGGGCGGCACCATCGCACTGCTGGCCGAGGTGGCCTTCCGCGTGGCCGAGCCCTGGCCCATGAAGATCGTGATCGACTCGGTGCTGTCCTCGCTGGGAGCCGCAACCGGTTACGCGCCCGCCAACCTGGCACGCCTGCTCGGGCTGGGGGCAGCGCTCATTGCGATCGTCGCCATGCGGGCGCTGTGCAACTACCTGGCCACTGTGTCCTTCGCACTGGCCGGGTCCCGCACCGCAATTGCGCTACGACGCCGCGTCTTCCACCACGTGCAGACGCTCTCCCAGCAGTTCCACTCCCGTAACCGCTCCGCCGACACGGTCCAGCGACTCGTGTCCGACGTGGCCCGCATGCAGGACGTGGCGGTAACAGCAGGGCTGCCTCTGGCCGCCAATGTGCTCACCCTGACGGTCATGCTCGGCGTGATGGTCTGGCTGGACCCACTGCTGTCACTGGTGGTAGTAGCCGCGATCAGCCTGTTCTTCCTGACCTCCTCCGGCAGCTCCAAGAAGATCACCTCAGCGGCCCGCCGCACCCGCAAGTCCGAGGGGCAGCTGGCTAACACCGCCCAGGAGGCGCTGAGCACCATCAAGGTGGTGCAGGCCTACGGGTTGGAGCCGATCGTCGAGGACCGCTTCGTCAACGCCAACCAGAATTCACTACACGCTGGTGTGCGCTCCCTGCGGCTGGCTGCTCGCCTGGAGCGCACCACCGATGTGATCGTGGGCCTGGCCTCGGCGGTGGTGCTGGTGGGAGGCGGACTGCGAGTCCTAGCCGGGGCCATGACCCCGGGTGACCTGGTCCTGTTCAACACCTATCTGCGCACCACCATGAAGCCGCTGCGCGATATGGCCAAGTACACCGGCCGCATCGCCCGGGCCGCGGCCTCCGGAGAGCGGGTCGCCAACCTCATGGACGTGCACCCAGACATCGTCTCCCCCGTCGATCCGGTGCCGCTCGGGCATGTGCGCGGCTCCCTGGCATTCGAGGACGTGGTCACGGAGTATGACGGCAACGAGATCCTGCACGGGGTAAATCTGCAGATCGGAGCCGGCGAGCACGTGGCCATCATCGGTCCCTCGGGCTCGGGCAAGTCCACCCTGACCTCGCTGGTGGTGCGGGCGCTCGACCCGGCGGACGGCAGGGTGCGCCTGGACGGTCACAACCTGACCAGCCTGGACCTGACCGAGCTGCGCGCCCAGGTCTCCGTGCTGCACCAGGAGGCGGTGCTATTCGCCGACACTATCCGCGAGAACATCCGCATGGGCCGGCCGGAGGCGACCGATGCCGAGATCGAGGCCGCCGCCGTGGCGGCTGGGGCGCACGAGTTCATCGCCTCCCTGCCCGACGGCTACGACACGGTCGTCGGCGAACGCGGCGGCACCCTTTCCGGCGGGCAGCGCCAGCGCGTCGCCATTGTGCGGGCCCTGCTGCGCGACGCCCCGGTGGTCATCCTCGACGAGGCCACCACCGGCCTGGATCCGGCCTCCTCCACGGCAGTGCTCGACGCCGTCGACCGGCTCTCACGCGGGCGCACCCTGCTGGCGGTCACGCATGAGACCGAAGTCGCCATGCGCGCCGACCGGGTGGTGTGGATCGAGGACGGTCAGGTCCGTCTCGACGGCCCGCCGCAGCAGCTCCTGGACGAGTCTGCGGCCTTCCGCGCCTGGGCTGCCGCCGGCGCCGCCCAGAAGGAGCTGCTGACCACCGACGATCCGGGTACCGACGCGGGTGGGCGCCGCATGGCCGACCCGAACCGTAATCGCACGAGAAAGCCATCACGGCGACACGAGTAGGAGGACCCATGTACATCAGTAGCACCCGCAACGCCGTGGACGCGGTGCTGGATCCGGACCGCCTCAGTGAGCTCGTACAAGCGCCAGTAAGAGCCGCCCGGGTGCGTATCAAGCCCGGCGTGTCAGTCACCGTCTCCCTGCTGCAGGCGGGCCGTGACCGCAGTGCGGGCTGGGCCCGACTGCTGTGGCCTGCCAGTCGTGACAAGGCCGGCAAGGCCGCTCGCCGAGCCGAGCGCCTGGGGCTGCGCACCACCCAGTACGACACCGGGGACGGGCTGCTGTTCCAGGCCGGTGAGGTTGCCGCCGATCCAAGCCTCGCCAAGCACATAGCCTTGGCCCGCAGCGAGGATCTGTTGGCAGGCCTGGAGGGCAACCTGTTGCGCTACAACCCGCTGCGCCGCCTGGTTGCCCGCACGTCCCGCGGCGTGGTGCGGGTGACTGCCGGCTCGCAGCGCCGCAGCGAGGCGCTGCAGGAGTTCGCCGGCCGATACGTCCCCGTGCCGCCGGCACCCCCCGATCCGGGCGGAGCCGTATCCGGGCACATCAGCCTCCAGCGCTTCGTCGGCGACACGGACCTGAGCCGCCACCACGATCCGGCTGCCACAGCCCGCGCCGGGGCCGCCCTGGCAGCCCTGCACGCCGCCACTGCCGACCTGCCCGCTGCACTGCGCCGGGATCTTGACGACGACGACTCCGACTCCCAGGCCCTGGCCCTGATGCACACGCGCATCCTCAATCACCTCGACCCGGCCCTGGCCGCCCGGGTGCGCCGACTCGGCGAGCTCCTGCCGGGCCGGACGCTGCGGGGACCGAAGGTGCTCGCCCACGGCGACGCCTCCCCCGATCAGGTGCTCCTGGAGCGCAGCACCGGCGAGATCTGGCTGACCGACTTCGACCGTGTCCGGCTGGCGCCCGCGGCGCTCGACCTGGGCTCCTACCTGGCCGTGGCCTGCGCCGAGGCCGGCAACGCGCTGCTGGAGGGATACGCCGACGCCGGCGGTAGCCTGCCGTCCCGGACCGAGCTCCTGGCTGCCGTCGCTCGCGCCCGGCTGGCGCGCATTCAGGACCCGCTGCGTCACGGTGATCCGCATTGGCGCCGCCGGATCGCGCTGGAGGCGGACCGGATCGAGGCGCTGGCGGCAGCGTATTACGCAGGTAAGGGGGCCGCCGCTGACCAGGGCCCCTACCGCGACTGCTCCCAGGAGGCATCATGAGCACTTCAGGCACGCAAGGCGCCGCTCCCACACCGGCTGTGGCAGCGCTGCGCGCCCTGCCCGGACTGGAGCGGGCCTGGCCGGATCGGGACCGCGGCCTGGTCTTTGAGGCCAGGGACTCCGATGGGCGCCTGCGGGCCGGGCGGATCGACGCCGGTGGGAGCGTGTACACCCTGGCCTACGCGCAGGACCCGGCACTACCCGATCTGTCTGCCCGGCTGCTGTACCCGCACGGTGACGGGCGCCTGGTCGTCCACCGCGCAGGCCGCCGGGCCGTAGTGCTCGGGCAGGACCGGGTGCGCAAGCTGGTGCGTCCCGGCCGGGCCGCGCGGCTGGCGGACCCGCAGGCGGCGCGGCCTTTCGTGCGTGCGGGCCTGCGTACCGCTCGGGTACTGGACCGCTCCGCCTCCCGCCTGGACCTAGAATTGCTGCCGGGAAGCTCCCTACGCGACCTGGGCGACGCGGGAATGGCCGGCTGGGAGAGGCTGGTGCAGCTGTGGCCCGCCGTCGTCCGCCCCGAGGCGCTGCCGGAGCACACCGGGGCCGACGAGGCCGAGGTACTGCGCAGCTGGCGGCGGCGGACACTGAACCTGGGGATGCTTGCAGGAACCACCATGGCCTCGACGCGGGTCGGGGACGCCGTAGCCCGAGTGTGCGCGGTGCTGGAGCAGCCGGGCGACCCATTAGCCGCATCCCACCGGGACCTGCACGACGCCCAGCTGCTGTGGGACGGGAGCACCCTGTCCCTGCTGGACCTGGATACCGCCTGCCTGGCCGAGCCCGCCCTTGACGTGGGCAACCTGGCCGCGCACGTGGACCTGATGCTTGCTCAGAACCGGCTCAGCACGACGGCGCACGGTCGGGTAGCCTCCCTCCTGGAGGACCTGGGCCGCCAGCTCGCCAGCCGCCCACGATTGTCCGCGTACTACCTGGCCTCCCGGCTCCGGCTGATCCACGTGCACGCCTTCCGCCCCGGCGCCGAGACTTGGCTGCCTGCCTGGACCCGGGAGTCCCTGCGGCTAGTGGCCTCACCCGGTGACGCCTGGGCGGACCGCGCCCCGGGGGAATAAGTGCCGACTCCACGGGTGGGCGGCACACGCCCCGAAGCGGTCCCGGTCAAGCAGCATGATCGGGACCGCAACGGGCACAATAGATGGGTGAAGGTCACCGCCCCGTTCTCCCGGGCGACCATACGCACCCGGATCATGTGGACAATTGTCCTGGTTGCCTCGGTGGCGCTGGCCACCTCGGGAGCCGCCGTGTGGATGCTGGATCTGCGCTCCACTCACGCCGATATCGACGACCGCCTGGTACTAGCTCGCCAGGAACTGCGACGCCTGGCGAGCACGGGCGTAGACCCCGCCTCCGGAACACCGCTGACCGATCCGGGCCAAGTGCTCCAGACCTACATGGGCCACTCCGTGCTCGGCTCCGGCGAGGGACAGCTGGGCATTATGGACGGCGCCGTGCGGCTGGTGTCTGCCGACAGCATCGAAATGCGCCCGGAGTCCGATGCCGAGCTAGTCGAGCAGCTGCTGCCGATGGCGAATTCCGGCATTTCTACCATCAGCGACGTCAAGACAGCTGGCGGCCGTTACCGGGTACTGGTAGTACCTCTGTCCGACGGGCACACCACAGCGGCACTAGTCCGAGCCGTCGACCTCGACGCGGCCGAGGCGGGCGTATGGCGCACCATGCGGCTTTACGCGGCGGCCGCCTCCGTCACAGTGGTGCTAGTGACCGCGCTGGCATGGCTCAGCATCGGTCGGCTACTACGCCCCATCTGGGAGCTTCGCAACGCCACTGAGTCAATCGACGAGCGCGACCTGACCACCAGAGTGCGCGTTCGCGGCCGCGATGACCTCTCCGCACTGGCAGCCGCAGTCAACCGCATGCTCGATCGCGTCCAGCGGGCGGTGGAGGCACAGCGGGAGCTGCTCGACGACGTCGGGCACGAGCTGCGCACCCCCATCACGGTGGTGCGCGGTCACCTGGAGCTCATCGACCCCGCTGACCCTGAAGACGTGCGCCAGACCTCCGAGCTGGCCCTGGACGAATTGGACCGGATGAGCGCGCTGGTGGGAGATCTGCTGGAGCTGGCGCGCAGCTCCCAGAGCGACTTCGTGACCCCCGAGGCCACGGATGCGGAGACCCTGACCATGCAGGTGTTCGATAAGGCCAGCGCCCTGGGCGAGCGGCGCTGGCGACTGGAGGCGTGCGCATCGGGCACGGTCATGCTTGACCCGGCACGCATCACCCAGGCCTGGCTGCAGCTGGCGGCTAACGCCGTTAAGTACTCCGAGGAGGACTCCCGGATCTGGCTCGGCTCGGCGATCGGGGCAGGCTTTGGAACGGACACCGAACTGCGGGTGTGGGTACGTGACGAGGGCATCGGAATCGCGCCGCAGGACCTGGAGAAGGTGCGCCGTCGCTTCGCCCGCACAGCCCAGGCGCAAAGGCGTGCCGCGGGCTCGGGGCTGGGGCTGAGTATCGTGGAGAACATAGCCGACGCCCACGGCGGCGGGCTCGACATCGCCTCCGAGATTGGGAGAGGATCAACCTTCACGCTGCGCATTCCCGTGCGACTCCCTGAACCGGCACGGCCCGGCGCGGCAGAAAGGGACGGGTGAATACCATGACCACACCCATGCTTGACGCATGACCGCAGTAATGATCGTAGAGGACGAGGCCCGTATCGCCTCCTTCCTGACCAAGGGGCTCAAGGCCGCCGGATTCGTGCCCAAAGTAGTGGACAACGGGGCGGACGCCGTAGAGATGGCACTGCTCGGCGAGGCGGACATCATCCTGCTTGACGTGGGCCTGCCGGACATCGACGGTTTCGAGGTGCTTGAACGCATACGCGGTCAGGGTGTGAGCACGCCGGTCATCATGCTCACCGCCCGCTCCTCCGTGGCTGATCGGGTGGCCGGCCTGGAGGGGGGCGCCGACGACTACCTGCCCAAGCCCTTCTCCTTCGACGAGCTCGTGGCCCGCATCCGGCTGCGACTGCGCCCTCAGGAGACCGCCGCCCCTGATCCCGGCCTCCTGGTGCACCGGGACCTGGCCCTAGACATACGCACCCGCCGAGTGCGGGTGAACGGGGAATGGGTGGACTTGTCCGCGCGAGAGTTCGCTCTTGCAGAGGTGTTCATGCGTCATCCCGACCAGGTGCTCAGCCGGGAGCAGCTGCTGGCCAACGTCTGGGGACTCGACTTCGATCCCGGCTCCAACGTAGTGGATGTCTACGTCTCCTACCTGCGCAGCAAGCTCGGCAAGGACAGGCTGGAGACAGTACGCGGAGTCGGCTACCGACTGAGCTGACGGTCCGGCGCCCGGCGCTCCTCCTGCGGTGCTCCCGTCCGGGAGCACGCACTGCGCTCAGTCGTCGTCCTTGTCGTCGTCGTCATCATCGTCGTCCTTGTCGTCGTCATCATCGTCATCGGTATCGGTGCGGGCGCCGGAACCTCCATTCGTCTGCGGGGTGACGGCCTGAGGCGGCGCCGGCTGTACCACCTGCGGCGTGGCGGCAGCACCGTCGCCGTCGTCGTCACTACCGGCGCTGGGGGTTGCCGTGACGGTGGCTGCGGGTGGCGTCATCAGCGGCCCGGCACTGCGCGCAGCCGCGGCGGTAGCGGAGGCGGTTGGGGTCATGGCGATGCCCGGCTCGTCGCCGAGCCCCGCCGGCCGACGGAATACCAGCAAACCTACGCACACGAGCAGCACCGCCGCCGCGACGGCTACTAGTACTGCCAACGGTCTGCCACGATCAGGATTCACGGGTTCTGTCCTCCTGGGATACCGCCCCGGCTACGGGGAGTAGGCCGCCGGGATCAGGGACGGACGTGCCCCTCCCCCTCGACGATCCACTTAGTGGTGGTGAGCGCCGCCAGGCCCATGGGCCCGCGGGCGTGCAGCTTCTGGGTGGAAATGCCGAGCTCAGCCCCCAGCCCCAACTGCCCGCCGTCCGTAAAACGGGTGGAGGCGTTAACCATTACAGCGGCCGAGTCGACGCCGACGACGAACCGGTTCATCGCCGTGACGTCCTGCGTCAGGATCGCCTCGGTGTGTCCGGTCGAGTATTCCGCGATGTGGGCGATGGCGTCATCGATGGCGTCAACCACGCGCACCGCCAGGTCCAGGCTACCGTACTCGGTTTCCCAGTCCGCCTCGGTGGCGTCCACCAGCAGCTCCGAGCGGCCCTGGGCGGAGGCCTGCTCCTCTAGGTAGGCGCGCGCGCCGGCGTCAACGTGCAGCGTGACTCCGCGCTCCCACAGGGCGTCTGCCGCAGCAGGCAGATAGGCGGAGGCGGCAGACCGGTGTACGAGCAGAGTCTCGGCGGCGTTGCACACACCGACCCGCTGGGTCTTGGCGTTGACGATGATCTCAACGGCAGCAGCCAGGTCAGCAGCCGCATCCACGTACACATGGCAGTTGCCTGAGCCGGTCTCGATCACTGGGACGCTTGACTCCTCCACCACCGCACGGATCAGGCCCGCCCCGCCGCGGGGTACAAGCACGTCAATCAGGCCGCGCGCGTGCATGAGGGCGGTGGCGCCGGCACGGCCCGCCGGGTCGATAGTGGTGACTAGGTCGGCGGGCAGGTCCGCCGCCGTCAGGGCGTCGCGCAGCACCGTGATGATGGCGGCGTTGGTGTCCGCGGCCGCGCTACCGCCACGCAGTACGACGGCGTTACCAGACTTCAGGGTCAGGGCGGCCACATCCACGGTGACGTTGGGGCGGGCCTCATAGATCATGCCGACCACGCCGAGCGGTACCCGCACACGCCGCACCCGCAGGCCGTTGGGCAGGGTCTGCCCGTCGACGATCTGGCCGACCGGATCGGGCAGTGCGGCGATCTCGCGCAGGGAGCTGGCGATGGCCGCGATGCGATCGCCGTCCAGGGCGAGGCGGTCGATCAGTCCGGGCTTCATATCGGCGGCGCGGGCGCGCTCGAGGTCCCGGGCGTTGGCGGCGAGGATCAAGTCGGCGCGGGCGGCCAGCGCGTCGGCCAGGGCGTGCAGGGCGGCGTCCTTGCGCTCCCGGTTGAGCCCGGCCAGGGCGCGCTGGGCCTGGCGGGCGGCGCGGGCGGTGGCGGCGACCAGGGCTTCGGCGTCGTTGGCTGAATCGTTGGCGGCATCTACGGGTGAAGTCGTCATGACACCAGACTGTAGTCCCCGCCGCGCCGTGCGGGTAGGCGCGGTCCGATAGCAGACGCTGGCTGAGGACGCTGAGTCCTACTGCAGCCTCATCCCGCGACTGCGGACCGTTCGCCCGGGAGGGCCCTCGCAACGGCGTACGTGCGTCAGGCGCCGGCCCTAGCACGTCCCGCGCCCGTCGGAAGCGTCCTCGCTGCCGGCGGGCGGCCGTCGACGACGCGGGATCATCTGCAACGCCACTTCGGGGTTAACAACGCCTGTTAACGGCCTGCTGAAGGGCTGCGAGGTATACAGCAGGCCGTAAAGTAGCGTTGTTAACGTCCAGCCGGCGCAGCAGAGGCCGAGGCGGCCAACCCGACGCCGTCTCCGGCGCCCACCGACTTCCCGGCGCCCACCGGGGCCTCCAGTGATCCCCCGGGCTCACAGCCTCCCCCCGCGTTTTGTCACTCGGACCGTCTGGGAGACCGTCTGGGAGCGCATTTAAGGCGGCCCAACCGCAGGATGACGATCCAACCGGGGCAACCGATAGTGCGTCGACGACGCCGGTCGATCCCTCAACGACCCGGGCATGCCCGGCAACGGCATACGCACCAGGACACCGGCCCGACGACATCCTCACCGACCCGACAACGACCACCACACAACAACCCGAGCCCTTGTCCCCACACCCACAAACACGAAGAACCCTAAAACCCTCCCGGCAGAGCGAGGCGGACTTCTCCGACGGTACTCTGCGCCTCATCGGCCTGCTGCGGGCCATCATTGTGGCCCATTATTAAGGCACCGGCGAATCCAGGAGTGCTGCTACTGGAGAAGGCTGAGCGTTCTCTCAACAGCTCGATTGTGCGACTCCTGCCGTCAGTCCTGGCGCAAGTGCGCCGCTCTCCTGAGCTGCGGATCGTCCTGTCCACACACTCGCCAGGGATCCTGAACGACGAGGGCATCAACCCTGCCGAGGTACTTGTCCTAACACCGTTACTGATGACGGTTCCGGGGCGAAGCCTCTATCCCTGATCCCACACGCGGTCGACGAGCTCGGCCTCGGGCTTGCCATGTCGGGCGTCGTGGACGGCCTCATCTCCCCTGGCGACCCCACTGGCTTGCCCAAGGCAACGAGGACCCGCTGATGGCTCGTACGCCGTACGTATTAACGAGTTCGCCCTAGAAGAACGGGACGTGGGAGGGGCGAGCAATGCCAGCCCCAGCCTGGCCCGCTTAGTGGCCCGCCTGGATGCTATGCGGGAGGAGCTCCAGGCGACGTCTCCACGCTGAAATGCTGAATCTCGCACCTCCGTGCGCAGACAGCCCGGGCGCGGGCCTGCTGCAGCGGTCTCAGTCGCCGGCGGTGCGGGGCAGCTCAGCCAGGTCATCGCGGTGCACCACCGGGGCCACGTGGTCGCCGGGGGCGGGGGCGCCCCGGCCGCGGGCCTCCAGCACCTCCTCGATCTCGGAGGCCGCGTAGCGGCAGATACCGCGGGCGAGCACCCGCTGCGGCCCCACGATCTCCACCACGGAACCAGACTCGAAGTCCCCGTCCACGCCGACCACGCCGGGCAGCAGCAGCGACTTCTTCCCCTCCGTGACGGCACGCGCCGCACCGACGTCGACCAGCACCCTGCCCTCGGGCATGGAGGCATGTGCCATCCATAGGCGCCGACTGGAGCGGTGCGGCCCGGTGGGAGCGAACCAGGTACCCAGGTCGGAGGGGATGTTGCGTCCGCCGAGCAGGCGCGGAGCGTCGTCGGCGTTGGCGATAATCGTGGCCGTGCCGGAGGCGCAGGCGATGGTGGCTGCCTGCACCTTGGTGGCCATGCCGCCTGTTCCAAGGGCGCCGGCGTCGCCATCCACCCGCACCCCCGCAAGCTCGTCGCTTCCGCCCACGTAACGCACCGGGTGGGCGCCGGGCGTGCCCGGGCGGGCCGTCCACATGCCGTCCACGTCCGTGAACAGGATGAGCACGTCGGCGGTCACCAGGTGGGACACCAGGGCGGCCAGGTGGTCGTTATCGCCCAGGTTGAACTCGGCAGTCGCTACGGCGTCGTTCTCATTGACCACGGGCACCGCCCCCATGGACAGCAGGGCGTCGAAGGTAGCGCGCACGGTCCGGTAGTGGCTGCGCACGGCCACGTCCTGAGCGGTCAGCAGCACCTGTGCAGTCACCGCCCCATAGGCGCTAAGAGCAGTCTGCCAACGGGAAACCAGGCGCCCCTGCCCCACGGATGCGGCGGCCTGCAGCAGGCGCAGCTCGCCGGGGCGAGTCTCCAGGCCAAGCGGAACCAGGCCGGCGGCCACTGCACCGGAGGAGACCAGTACGACGTCGTGCCCGCGTCGGCGCATGCCGGCAAGCAGCCCGGCCAGGATGTCGATACGGTTCAGGTCCAGTCCGCCGTCGGGGCGAGTCAGTGAGGAGGAGCCGACCTTGAGCACGACGCGCGCCCCCTCCGGCAGGGCGTCGGGGCGCAGGCAAACACCGCCTGCGCGCGCATCTGCGCCCGCGCCCTGGTATACGGCCCCGTTTCTAGTCCCGGCGCCCCGGCCCGGCCCATGCGACTGTCCCGCGGCATTGGCAAGCGGAGTGCTCATGCGTCCTCCCAGTCGGCGGCGTCGGTCCACAGCCCCTCAGCGGCCTCGTCGCGCAGCTGCTGGCGGGCCGCCTCCTTGGCGTCCATCCACTCGTGGTAGCGCTCGCGCCGCTCGGCGTTGGTACGGCGGTGGCGGTCTTCCAGGCGGGCGTCGGTACCGCGGGCGCCGAGCAGCTCCGCGCCGGTGGTCATGGACGGCTCCCAGGTGAAGATGACGCCGCCCTCAACCGCACCGATCAGCACGGTGTCCCCCGCGTGGGCGCCGGCCTTGGCCAGCTCATCCTCGACGCCGCCGGCGGCAAGCCGGTCGGCCAGGTAGCCGACCGCCTCGTCGTTGGAGAAGTCGGTCTGCCGCACCCAGCGCTCCGGCTTGGCCCCGCGCACCTGGTAGACGGTGCCCTCGGCGGGGTGCTGGATGACGGACACGGTCGCAGTCGCCTGCCCGCCGCGGCGGCCCACGGCGGCGGGGCGGATAACGGGCCGCACGGGCTCGGCGGCGGGGACCTGGGCGCGGGCCCGCAGCACCAAATCCGCCAGGGCGAAGGACAGCTGGGACAGCCCCGCGTGGGAGACGGCGGAGACGGTGAACACGGGCAGGCCCCGGGCCTTGAAGTCCGCCTCCACCAACTCGGCCAGATCGGCCGCATCGGGGACGTCGGCCTTGCCCAGCACCACCACGCGCGGGCGCTCCATCAGCGGCGGCAGTCCGGTAAGCGCCGGGTCGGCCTCGTCGCGCCCGAGGCGCTCGGCGTAGGCGGCCAACTCGGCCTCGATGGTGTCGAAGTCGCTGACCGGGTCACGCCCCGGCTCCAGAGTGGCGCAGTCCAGCACGTGCACTACCACAGCGCAGCGCTCGATGTGCCGCAGGAACTCCAGGCCCAGCCCCTTGCCCTCGCTCGCGCCCGGGATCAGCCCGGGCACGTCCGCCATGGTGTAGCGGACCTGGCCGGCCTCAACCACACCCAGGTTGGGGGTCAGCGTGGTGAAGGGATAGTCGGCGATCTTGGGCCGTGCAGCGCTCATGGCGGCGATCAGGGACGACTTGCCGGCACTGGGGTAGCCGACCAGGGCCACGTCGGCGACGGTCTTCAACTCCAGGGTGACGTCATGTGACTCGCCGGGCTCGCCCAGCAGGTGGAAGCCGGGGGCCTTGCGCCTGGGGGAGGCCAGGGAGAAGTTTCCGCGGCCGCCGGGCCCGCCCGCGGCGACAACGACGCGCTCGCCGACTTCAGTCAGGTCCGCCAGCACGCCGCCTTCGGAGTCCTTGACGACGGTGCCCAGCGGCACCGGCAGCACCAGGTCCTCGCCGTCGGCACCCCGGTGCCAGCCGCCCTGGCCGGGGGTGCCGGACTCGGCGCGCCGGTGCGGTGCGCGGTGGTAGGTGAGCAATGTGGTCACGCGCGGGTCGGCGGACAGGATTACGCTGCCGCCATTTCCGCCGTCGCCGCCGTCGGGGCCGGCCAGCGGCTTGTACTTCTCACGGTGGATCGACGTACAACCATTTCCGCCGTCGCCGCCGGCGACGTGCAGGACCACCCGGTCAATGAAGCTGGGCATGAACGACTCCTCGGAGTGAACGGGGCGACCTCCCCGGGGCCGGCATGCGCGAGGGCGGACGGCCAAAGCCGCCCGCCCTCGCGGATACCGTCATGATGCTGGAGGCTGCGTCAGCCTTCGGATGCGACCACGTTGACGACCTTGCGGTCGCGGAAGGTACCGAACTTGACGTTGCCGGCGGTCAGGGCGAACAGCGTGTCGTCCTTGCCGCGGCCCACGTTGTTGCCGGGGTGGAAGTGAGTGCCGCGCTGGCGGACGATGATCTCGCCGGCCTTGACGAACTGGCCGCCGAAGCGCTTAACGCCGAGCCGCTGGGCGTTGGAGTCGCGGCCGTTGCGGGAGGAACCAAGACCCTTCTTGTGTGCCATGTGTCGGGCTTCTTTCTGTTTCGCTGTTGCCTAAGAGGATACTGCGGCGGGGCGACCCGCTCAGCCGATCGCGGTGACCTTGATGGCGGTGAGCTTGGCGCGGTGACCCTGGCGCTTGCGGTAGCCCGTCTTGTTCTTGAACTTGAGGATGTTGATCTTGGGGCCCTTCTCGTCGCCGACGATCTCGGCCTTGACGGAGGACTTGGCCAGGTCCGCCGCGGAAGCGGTCACCTTGTCTCCATCCACCAGCATGACGGGGGCGAGGGTTACCTCGTCGCCGACCTCGCCGGCAAGCTTGTCGACAACCACGACGTCACCGACGGAGACCTTCTCCTGACGGCCGCCGGCCTTGACGATCGCGTAGACCACTTGACTGCTCATCTCTGTCGTATCTTCTAGCCGCTCGCTCCCGGGAGCACTGCTCCACCGCTCGCGGGCGACTACCTGGGCAATGGTGCGGAACGCACCGCCGGATTACTTTATGCGATCCGGCGGGCAACACCAACCTGTAGGGGCTTGCGAGACCTGTGTTCTTCCGCACCTCACAGCTCGCGGGGCGCGCCCCGCGGGTGCCGGGCGTCCGCCGCGCCGGAACGGCGACCGCTGCTCACGCAGCGGCCACCGCCCCAGCCATTCACTCGCCCGCGTCGGCGGAGTCGGGGGCAGCGCCGCCATCCGTGTCCGAGTCGTGCTCGTGCGCATGCTCGGAAGCCGCCGCGATCTGCGCCAGCGCACCGCGCACGGCCGAGCGAGCGGCATCATCCCGGTCCCCGTCCGCAGCCGCGGACTTGCCGCGTCCCCCAGACCGTCCCGACCTGCCGGAGGACTTGGCCAACTTGCCCGCTCCCTTGGCGGACTTCCCCTCGGACTTCGCGCCGTCGTCGTCGCGGCCGCGGCGGCCCCGCCCGGAGCCGGCGCCGCGCGAGGCGGAGGCGGACATGTCCACCGCCTGGTTCTCCACCGGGTGCTCGTGGACGATGAAGCCGCGCCCGCCGCAGCACTCGCAGGGCGTGGAGAAGGCCTCCACCAGCCCCTGCCCGACGCGCTTGCGGGTCATCTGCACCAGCCCCAGGGAGGTGACCTCCGTTACCTGGTGGCGGGTGCGGTCGCGCCCCAGGCACTCCACCAGCCGGCGCAGCACCAGGTCGCGGTTGGACTCCAGCACCATGTCCACGAAGTCGATCACCACCATGCCGCCGATGTCGCGCAGCCGCAGCTGGCGCACGATCTCCTCGGCCGCCTCCAGGTTGTTGCGGGTGATGGTCTCCTCCAGGGTGCCGTCCGCACCCCCGGTAAAGCGCCCGGTGTTGACGTCGATCACGGTCATGGCCTCGGTGCGGTCGATGATCAGCGTGCCACCGCTGGGCAGCCAGACCTTGCGGTCAAAGCCCTTGGCGAGCTGCTCGTCGATGCGGTGCGCGGTGAACACGTCCTCCGGGCTGACCCAGTGCTCCAACCGGTCGGTCAGCTCGGGGCTGAGGTCGGACACGTAGTTGGAGATGGTCTTCCAGGCGTCGGGGCCCTGCACGATCAGCTTGCGGAAGTCCTCGTTGAAGACGTCGCGCACCACGCGCACGGCCAGCTCGGGCTCCTCCTTCAGCAGCATGGGCGCCTTCCCGGAGCCCTTGAGCACCTGGGAGGACTTCTTGTCGATGCTCTCCCACTGAGCCACGAGTCGCTTCACGTCGTCAGCGAGCTGCTCCTCCCCCGCGCCCTCGGCGGCGGTGCGGACGATCACGCCGGCGTCGTCCGGGACGATCCGCTTGAGGATCTTCTTCAACCGGTTGCGCTCGGCGTCGGGGAGCTTGCGGGAGATGCCGGTCATGGTGCCGCCGGGCACCAGCACCAGGTAGCGGCCGGCGAGGGTGATCTGGCTGGTCAGCCGCGCACCCTTGTGACCGATGGGGTCCTTGGTGACCTGCACCAGGACCGCGTCCCCACTGGACAGCGCGTCCTCGATGCGGCGCGGCTTGCCCTCCATGCCGGCGGCGTCCCAGTTGACCTCGCCGGCGTACAGGACGGCGTTGCGGCCCTTGCCGATGTCCACGAAAGCAGCCTCCATGGACGGCAGCACGTTCTGCACGCGCCCGACGTAGACATTGCCCACCAGCGAGGCCTGGGTGTGGCGGGCCACGTAGTGCTCCACCAGCAACCCGTCCTCGAGCACCGCGATCTGGTTCAGGCCGTCCTGCTCGCGCACCACCATCTGCCGGTCGACGCTCTCGCGGCGGGCAAGGAACTCGGCCTCAGTGATGATGGGCCGACGCCGGCCGGCAGCACGTCCCTCACGGCGGCGCTGACGCTTGGCCTCCAGGCGGGTGGAGCCCTTGAGCGCGGTGATCTCGTCCCGGGAGGCGTCGGAGCGGCTACGCGAGCGACGACGCCGACGGCGCGAGCTGCCGGCGCTCTCCTCCGGTGTCTCGGCGGAGGCCTGGTCGGCGGGCGCGCTGTCTGCGACGTCGGCGGCCACCTCGCCGACCTCGTCTGCGTCGTCGGCGCTCTCGGTCGTGGTACCCCGCCCTTCGGCGCGGGAGCGGGCGCGCCGCCCACGTCCGCCGCGGCGGCGCTTGCGGCGGCCGGTGGAGGCGTCCTTGTTGTTCTCGGCGGCCTCAGTGGTTTCTTCGCCCTCCGCGCCCTCGGTCGGGGCGGGCTGGGAGGATGCGGCCTCTTCGGCGTCGGTATCGCGGGCCGGGTCGGCGTTGCGGCTGCGGCGCCTGGCGGGGGAGGTCTCTTCCACGTGCTCGGGCGCGGTGGAGGCGGCGGTCGCGCGACGACGCCGCCGACGCCCGCCACCAGCGCGGGTACCGGCAACGGCCTCGCCGGAATCTGCGGCGTCGGCATCACCGGAGTCAGCGCCGGCCGAGGCGGCGGCGCCGGACTTGACGGCCGGGGCGCCCTGGTCCCGGCGCGAGGCGGTTTCGGCGCTCGGCTCCGCCGGCTGGGCCTGGGCCGGGGTGGTCGCGGCGACCCTCACCTTGCGGCGCCGCCGGGCCAGCGCCGGATCAGGGGCCTGGAACAGGAGCGATGCGGCGGGTAGCTGCGGCTCCTCCGGCTCCGGCAAGTCCTCCCCCAGCACCGACGCGGACGCTCCGGCGTCTGCCTCAGACTCGGGTTCGGAGGCCGAGTCGGACTCAGGGTCAGGGTCTGCCGCGTCCTCGGCCTCGTCGTCGGCGCCATCGACCTCGCTGCCCTCGGTCTCGGGGGCCTCGGCATCTTCTGCTTGTACGGCATCGGCGCCTTCGCTCTCCGCGGCATCGGGGGCTTCCGCCTGCGCAGCATCATCGGCGGAGTCGGCGGAGTCGACCGCCGGGGCGTCGTATTCCGCGGGCGTTCCCACGGACGCGTCGGAGTCAGCGGCTTCGACACCCTCTGCCTGCGGCACAGCCGCCTGCGCCTCGGCGTCTGCGACGTCGGAGACCCTGCTCGGCGCGTCGGGAGCGGTCTCGGGCGTGGTTACGGCGGCGGTGACTCGACGGTGCCGGCGAGCCGGGCGCTTGGGGGTGCTTGTCTCCTCGGAGCCCTGAGCGTGTGCGTCGTGTGAGCGCGAAGACGAGGGTGACATGGGTCTATCTGCACTTTCGGGCACTATGGCTCCGCCGTACCCGCGGCGCCATGGCGCGGTCGCGCTCCCCTGGCGGGGAGCTAAAAGCCTACATGTGCGCCTTGTGGCGCCGGCCTGCGGCGGAACTCGCACATTGCGGAAGTGCGGCGGCGCTCTGGGCGGCGCAATTCTTCCGGGCGGTCTCGGCCGAGGGTCGGACACCGACTGCCGGTACGGGACCGCCGGTGCCAGGGGCAGTATCCCACAGGTGCAAGTCGGCCGGGCCACCGTCGCACAGGTAGCGCCGTCGTCTCGCCCACGGCGGACAGGCCAACCGGCGCACGCCACCCCAGCACTGTCACAAACGGTGACAAACGCACCCGCGCCGCCGACGCGCCATCACCAAAACGTCGAAATCACGCGGTTTCAGATTCGAGCCGGGACGTCGGGGCGCGCGTTTGTCACCAATTCTGACAACCGACCGCTCCATCCCAGGCCGACGCACAGCCGTGCAACGAGTCGTATCTTTTCGCGACACACCGTCACCCTATACTTGACCTATCTCCCGGGGAGCCCCTATAAGGTTCCTCTTATATTTCCCGTGGTCCTCGCGAAAGGCGGCGCAGATGAGCCTCGCACCCATGGCGCTCGACTCCCTCGACGTGGCTCGATGGCAGTTCGGCATCACCACCGTCTACCACTTCATCCTGGTACCGCTCACAATCGGCCTGTCTCCGCTGGTCGCGCTCATGGAGACGCTCCACCTGCGCACCGGCAACGAGCAGTGGCGGACGGCCACCCGGTTCTTCGGCAACCTTCTGCTGATCAACTTCGCGCTCGGCGTGGCCACCGGCATCGTGCAGGAGTTCCAGTTCGGCATGAACTGGTCGGAGTACTCCCGGTTCGTCGGCAACATCTTCGGGGCTCCGCTGGCCTTCGAGGCGCTGCTGGCATTCTTCATGGAGTCCACCTTCCTGGGCCTGTGGATCTTCGGTCGCGACCGCCTGTCCCCCAAGTTGCACAACCTGTGCATCTGGATGGTCGCCCTGGGCACCAACCTCTCCGCCTTCTTCATCCTCGCCGCCAACTCCTGGATGCAGCACCCGGTGGGCGCCGTCGTCAACCCGGACACCGGTCGGGCGGAGCTGGACGGTGTCGGCGGGTTCTTCGAGGTGCTGGGCAACAAGATCCTGTGGGTCACCGTGGCGCACGTGCTGGCCTCGGCCTTCCTGGTGGCGGGCACACTCATCCTGGGAGTGTCCGCGTGGTGGATGATCAAGGCCACGCGCGCCGGGCAGGACTTCGAGGCCAGACACCTGTGGCGCCGCATGACGCGCTTCGGTGCGGTGACCATGGTCATCGCCGGCATTTTGACCGCCGGCTCCGGCCACATCCAGGGGCAGATTGTGGCCGAGGAGCAGCCGGCCAAGATGGCGGCGGCCGAGATGCTGTGCGAGACCGAGTCCGGCGCCGGCTTCACCGTGGCCGCCTTCGGCTCCTGCGCCGACGGCACCGCCAAGCATCTGATCACCGTCCCCTATGTGTACTCCTTCATGGCCACCAACGATCCGAACGCCGAGATCATGGGTCTTAACGACGCCCAGGAGCTTTACGCGGAGCGCTACGGCGACGGCGTGGACTACACCCCCAACGAGATGATCACCTTCTGGTCCTTCCGCCTGATGATCGGCCTGGGCATGCTCGCCGTCGCCATCGGCGTCGTCGCCCTGTGGCTGACGCGCCGCGGCCGCCTGGTCGACTCCCCGCTGTTGGGCAAGATCGCCCTGTGGAGCATGTGGCTGCCCTTCGTCGCCGCCTCGTTCGGTTGGATCATGACCGAGATGGGGCGGCAGCCCTGGGTGGTGGTGCCTAACCTTGCCGATCCCGTCTCCCAGGTCTATATGCTCACCGCCGACGGCGTCTCCACGGTCGTCTCCCCCGGCACCGTGCTGGCGTCGCTGATCGGCTTCACGCTGTTGTATGCCGCCCTCGGCGTCGTGTGGTTCCTGCTGCTGCGCCGCTACGTTCGCGAGGGCGTGCGCACCCAGGTGCCCGACGTCGTCGAAGACGCTGCCGGGCGCCCGGCCGACGACGCCGAGACGCTGCTGTCGTTCCAGTACTAGTCCCGTGACCGATGCGCACCCCAGCCGCTGCCAAGGCCTGCGGCGGCCGACGCCATTGCCCGCCGACTCTGCCACCAACCAACGCACAATCCGACTAACCCGTGGAGCCCACCGTGACACTCTCCGTCCTCTGGTTCATCCTCATTGCGATCCTCTGGGTCGGCTACCTGACCTTGGAGGGCTTCGACTTCGGCGTGGGCATGCTGCTGAAGATCCTCGGCCGTGACGAGCGGGAGCGGCGCGCCATGGTGCGCGCCATCGGCCCCCACTGGGACGGCAACGAGGTGTGGCTGCTGACCGCCGGCGGCGCCACCTTCGCCGCCTTCCCCGAGTGGTACGGCACCCTGTTCTCCGGCGCCTACCTAGTGCTGTTCCTGATCCTGCTGTGCCTGATCGTGCGCGTGTGCGCCATCGAGTGGCGCGGCCGGATCAACGATCAGACCTGGCGCGACCGGTGGGACTGGGCGCACACCATTGCCGCCTGGCTGCCCTCGATCCTGTGGGGTGCGGCCTTCGCGAACATGGTGCAGGGCATGGAGATCGAGGTGGTCGACACCGCCACCGGCGCGCCCGTGCCGGCCGGTGAAGTGCCTGCCGACGCGCTGATCCTCGGCGCCTCCCACCTGCTCACCGGAGGGTTCTTCAGCCTGCTCACGCCCTTCACGCTGCTGGGCGGCGCAGCCACCTGCCTGCTGTTCCTCACTCACGGAGCCCTGTTCACCGCGCTGAAGACGGCCGGCGACCTGTCCGTGCGGGCGGGTGCCTTCGCCCGTCGCTGCGGGGTCGCCTCGACGGCGGTCGCGGCCGTCTGGGGCGCGTGGGCGACCAGTTACTCGGCCACCGCCTGGGTCTGGCTGCCACTGGTAGTGGCGGCGTTGGCGCTCGTCGGTTCCCTGGTGGCCTCGTTCCGCGGTCGGCAGGGGCTTGCCTTCGGCCTGCACTTCGCCGGTATCGCTGGAGTCGGGGCGCTCATCTTCACGGCCATGACGCCCGACGTCATGCGCTCCTCGAGCGACCCCGCTTACTCACTGACCATCGCGCAGGCCGCCTCCGCCGACGCCACCCTGGCGATCATGACGGTTGCCGCCGTCGTCTTCCTGCCGGTGGTGCTCTTCTACACGATCTGGGGGTACCGGACTTTCTCCGCGCGCATCAACGCCGAACGGATCGACCCCGACGCCGGTGGACTGCACCCCACACGTGTGCGCGACAACGCCCAGCCCGCGCCCGCCGATCACTGAGGCGCTCACCGAGGCGGGCCGACGCTCGCCCGTGGCCCGACGACGCCGTCTACTACGCCACTTCACCGTTGGGTACGCCAGTTCAAGGTTCGCTGAACGGCCCACAGCCATTCAGCAGACCGCTAATTAGCGGAGCAGACGCACTCAGCCCTCCGACGTTGGCGGGCCCACAGCCCTGCGGGCCTCCTCCTGGGACTCCATGAGCTCGTTGTACTCGGTGAAGTCGCGAGCATCTGCGCACAGCTCGCGGGTCATCTCGATGATCCGTTCCGGGACGATGATGCCGTACCAGGCGATTGTTGAGATCGCGCATTCGCATGCAGCCCCCACGTCGCCTTCGCATATCAGGTTCAGGTTGCGGGCGTCCTCGGAGTCCGCGCCCCGACAATCAGCAACGACGGCGATCAATTCATCGGTCAACTCATCCCAGCTAGCCACATCCCAAATGTACTTCTACGCCGGCAGACGGGGCCAGACGACGGCGACGAACGCTGTGTCGGCCTGCCCCTCCCCATCGGCGTGGGGTACGGATTCAGCACCGCTGCCGGTATCTGGTGCTGGCTGCTTCAAAGCGTGCGGCAAACACTGAACCGCCTGCCTCGGGGAGCCATCCGGATGCAGCCGGGTGACTCCTCACCATTATGCGACTTCGGCCTCCTGACATACAAGCGAATAATGCTGAGGCCGAGGCTGTGAGCGCGACGGCGCCCCACCACCCCCAATCCCCATCAAGAACCCACTCCCGGGACCACGGTCCCACTGCGGCACTATGCTGTTTGGGTGAAGCCGTTGGACCCCCGACTCATGCGCTACGCAGCCGCGGCTCGGCGCTACATCGCCACGACAACGGTGACGGGCGCGCTGACCGCGCTGCTTGTCATCGCCCAGGCGTACCTCATCGCCCACGCCATCTCCCCGGTCATCACCGGCACCGCCGCCGCTAGCACCGTGCGGCCCGCGATAGCGGCGCTGGCCGGGGTGGTAGCGGCCCGGGCACTGGTCCTGTACGTGCAGGAGTCGCGCGCCCACCGGGCGGCCACCGACGTCACCACCGACCTGCGCCGCCAAGTGCTGCAGCGCGCCGCCACTCTTGGGCTGCGCTGGCGGGCCGTCCACGGCGCGGACACCGCCACCCTCCTCACGCGCGGCCTGGACGACCTCGAGCCCTACTTCACCCGCTACCTGCCGCAGCTGCTGCTGGCGGCCACTGTCACCCCGGCCACCGGCCTGGTGCTACTCACCCAAGACCTGCCCTCCGCTATCGCAGTGGCCTGCACCATCCCGCTGATCCCGATATTCATGATCCTAATCGGCCGCCTCACCCAGACCCATTCCGAGGCCCGACTGCGCACCATGGAGCGCCTGGGCAGCCAACTGCTGGACCTGCTGGCGGGCCTGCCCACCCTCAAGGCGCTGGGCCGTCAGGCCGGCCCCGCCCGGCGGGTGCGCGAACTCGGCCGCGCTTACAACGCCACCACCATGTCCACGCTGCGGGTGGCCTTCCTGTCCGGTGCGGTGCTGGAGTTCATCACCACCCTGTCGGTGGCAATCGTCGCCGTGGAGGTGGGCTTCCGGCTGCTGTACGGGCGCATGGACCTGGCCACCGGCCTGCTGGTCATCATGATCACCCCGGAGGTCTACCAGCCGTTACGGCAGGTCGGCTTCCAGTTCCACGCCTCTGCCAATGGGGTGGCCGCCGCCGAGGCGGTCTTCGCGGTGCTTGAGGAGCCCGCGCCGACGCCGGGCACCACCCCCGCACCCGACCTGTGCACATCCCGCATCGAGTTTGAGCAGGTTTCCGTGGCCGCCCGCGGCGCCTGGGCACCCGCCGACCTCACGGCAACAATCCGCCCCGGCCGGGTGGTGGCCCTGACTGGAGCCTCCGGTGCCGGCAAGACCACCACCGCCGGGCTGCTACTCGGACTGCTACCCCCCGACCGGGGTCGGGTACGGGTGGTCACCGCCGCGGACTCAGGAGTGGACCTGGCCGACGTCGCCTCCGCCTCCTGGTGGGAGCAGATCACCTGGGTGCCGCAGCGCCCCGTGATCGTGCCCGGCACGCTGCTGGAAAACGTCCTCGGCCAGTCCCTAACCGACGCCGACACCCCAGCCCCGGCCGATGCCGGCGGGCACGCCCCGGCGGACGCCGTCCCCGTCCCGCCCGCCCTGGCGGATGCCGCCGCGGCCACCGGATTCGACGAGGTCGTCGCCGGTCTGCCCGCAGGCTGGCACACGCGCGTAGGCCAGGGCGGCGTGGGACTGTCGGTCGGACAGCGCCAGCGACTGGCTCTCACCCGCGCCCTGGTCACCGACGCCCCCCTGGTGCTGCTCGACGAGCCCACCGCCCATCTCGACGCCGCCAGCCAGGCGCGGGTGCTCGATGCCGTAGCCGCTCTACGCGCGGCAGGCCGCACCGTCGTGGTGATCGCACACCGGGCGGCGCTCGTCTCCCTGGCCGACGACGTGATCGAGGTAACTTCCCGGCCCGCCACCGGGGACGTGCTCGTCCCAGAGGCCAGCCACGCCGGACCCAGTGACGCCGCTACCGGGGACACCGATCCAGACACCGATCCAATGGACATGCTCGTATTCTCAGGAGGCGACCGGTGAGTGCCGCGTTGACTGCCTCCGAGCGGAGTGCCCTGCGCCGCGCCGTGGATCTACTCGACCTGAGCGGCGCCCGATTCACCGCATCCGTAATCGTCGGCTCGCTGGGGCTGGCCAGCGCAGTATGCCTGTCCGCCGTCGCCGCCTGGCTGATCGCCCGCGCCTCACAGACCCCGGAGGTGGTGGCTCTCGGGGTGGCTCCGGTAGCGGTGCGCCTATTCGGAATCTCGCGCTCCGTGCTGCGCTACTGCGAGCGCCTGCTGTCCCACGACACGGCACTGCGGGGCATGAGCGCGCTGCGCACCCGGCTGTATGAGACTCTGGCCGGCGCCCGCACGGACACGGTTGCGGGGCTGCGCCGCGGGGACGTGCTGGCGCGTGTGGGCGCCGACGTGGACGCCGTTGGGGACCTGGTGGTGCGCTCACTGCTGCCGATCGCGGTGGCCGCCGCCCTGGGTCTGGCCGCCAGCCTGGGACTGGCCCTCGTGTATCCGCCGGCGGGCGCGATCCTGGCGGTCTGCCTGCTGCTCTCGGGCGTCGCCGGGCCCCTGATGACGATCCGCTCGGCGCGCGCCGCCGAGCTGGCACGCCAGGAGCAGGCCACCGACCTGTCGGCCGCCGTCGTGAACCTGCTCGACGGTGCCGACGAGCTGCGCGTCTCCGGACGCATGCCACGCACCATGAGCGACCTGGCCGGCTTGGAGGACCACCTGGCCGCCACCCGTGACCGGGCGGCCCGGCCCGCCGCCCTGGCCGCCGTCATCGACACCACCGCCATGGGTCTGGCCGTGCTCGGCAACATACTCGTGGGCGCCCAAGCCGTATCCGACGGGCGCCTGGCCCCGGTGTGGCTGGCGGTGATCGTGCTGGTGCCGCTGAGCGCCTTCGAGGCCTCGGCCGCCCTGGGCCCCGCGTCCGTCCAGTTGGTGACCTCGGCGGGCGCAGCCGTACGCATCATGGCCCTGCTCGACGACGCCGCCGCCTCCGCCGCCCACGTGCCCACGCCGCGCCCACTGCCCGCCGCGAGCACCTCCGGTCCGCACCTGCGTGCGCGTGACTTGGCGGTCGGCTGGCCGGGCGGACCGGTTGTCGTCTCCGGCGTCGACCTGGACCTGACGCCGAGGCGGCGCCTGGCCATCGTGGGCCCCTCCGGCGTCGGCAAGACCACGCTGCTGCTAACCCTCGCCGGCCTGCTGGAGCCGCGGGGAGGAGAGCTGACCCTGGATGGGGCGCCGCCGTGGAGTGCGGATCGGGCGGAGGCTGCCGGGCGCGTGAGCCTGACTGCGGAGGACGCGCATGTATTCGACACCACGGTGCTGGAGAACCTGCGCGTGGCCGACGGCGCACTTACCCGCGAGCGGGCTGTCACCCTGCTGGCACGGGCCGGGCTGGGTGACTGGTTGGCCCGTCTTCCCGATGGGCTGGACACGCGCCTGGGGGCGGATGCGACGGCCGTTTCCGGCGGCGAGCGGCGCCGTCTGCTGCTGGCTCGCGCCCTGGCCGCGCCCGCGCCGCTGATGCTGCTGGACGAGCCCGGCGAGCACCTGGATGCCGCCACCGCCGACCGCCTGGTCGGGGACCTGCTGCACGCCGGCGCTACAGACGCCCCCGCCACCGGTGTGGAAGCCTCGGGCGGTGACACGACCGACCCCGCCGCCGATGCCCGCGGCGTATTGTTGGTAACCCACCGTCTGTCTGCCCTGGCGGACGCCGACGAGGTACTGGTCCTGGGCGCTCCACAGGACGCCAACGACCCACACCACACGGACGATGCCGATGGTTCCCCGCGCGGCGCCCCCGCGACGGTGACGCGCCGCGGCACCCACGCGAGCCTCGCGGCGTCCGATCCCGCATATCGCTGGTCCCTTAAGCAGGAGCGCGAGAAACATGGCTGAAGCACCTTCATACCCCGGCAACCCCGCCTATAGCGACATCCACGACGCACCAACGGGCAGCACCGTGCGCCTGTTCCGAGCTGCCCTCCGTCTGACGAGCTCACTGAAGGTACCGGAGGCGCTGAACCGGCTCGTGGACTCCGCCTGTGCGCTTACCGGAGCCGGATGGGGAACGATCGCCGCCCCGGCATCGGTCGATCCCTTAACGGCCGCATCCCTGACCACCGGCACAGCCACAGCCTCCGCCGACGAGTTGGCGACCATGCTCGTCGGCGCCCCGGGGGCCGGCCCGGAGGACTCGGGGGTGGTGCTGCGCAACACTCCCGGCGACGGTGAGCCCTGTGGTGCGATCCTTTCCGCCCCACTGCGCGTACGCGGACAGATTTACGGACGTCTCTACCTGTGCGACAAGCGAGGCGGATTCACGGAGGCGGATGTCACTGCGGTGCTGACGTTGGCGGAGGCCGCGGCCGTGGCGCTGGAGAACGCGCGCCTGTACCGGGAAGCCCGGGACCGGGAGCAGTGGATGGCTGTTTCGCAGGAGCTGACCACAATGCTTCTCTCCGGCGCGGACGAGGAGGACGTACTTACCCTGATTGCACGCAGGGTGCGGGAGGTCGCCCACGCGGACACCTCCGCCCTGGTGCTGCCCAGTGTGGGTGACACGTGGATCTGCGAGATCGCGGATGGCGATCATGCCGATGAGCTGGTGGGCACGTTCTTTCCGCCCGAGGGACGGGCCCTTAAGACCTTGGCACGCCGCACCGGACTGATCGAGGACTCGCTGGCTGACGCCTGGGGTGCCTCCGACCTGCTGGTGCAGGAGCTCGCCCAGTTCGGGCCGGCACTGTATGCACCCATGATCCACCGGGGCCGCGGCGTAGGGGTAATGCTGCTGCTGCGGGCGCAGGGCGCCGAACGCTTCACCCAGCAGGACCTGGAGATCGCCGAACTGGTGGCGGGGCAGGCCACGGTCGCCTTTGAGCTGGCCGACGCCCAGCATGCGGAGGAGATGGCGACCCTGCTGGATGAACGGGCCCGCATCGGCCGCGACCTGCACGACTTGGCCATCCAGCAGCTGTTCGCCACCGGCATGCAGTTGTCGGCTGCGCGTGACCGGCTCGACCGGGAGGGCTCCGCGGCGGGCACGGATATGTCAGTCGCCTGTCAGGCACTGGATGCGTCACTGGCGGCGGTGGACGACTCGGTGCGGCAGATCCGCTCGATCGTGCGTTCCCTGCGGGACCGTGATGAGGACGTCAGCGTGGTGGAGAGGCTGCGCCGGGAGGCCTCGCTGGCCCGCACGTCCCTGGGCTATGCCCCCTCCTTGATCCTCACCGTGGACGGCCACGGCCTGGCGCAGGCGGGGCGTGAGCGGGAGGACGAGCTAATCGGTGTGATCGACGCGGCGGTTGAGCCCGATATCGCCGATGACATCGTCGCCGTGGTGCGGGAGGGGTTGTCGAATGTGGCCCGGCACGCCAAGGCATCCTCAGTTACGGTTGACGTCAAGGTAGAGGGCCTGCTTGCGTCGCAGCCGCCCGCCGGCCAGGACGGCGCCGCTTCGGGTGACGCCGAGCCCTTCCGGGGTGCACCGGTGGTGGAGGTGGTCTGCCGAGACGACGGCGTCGGCGTCGATCCCGCCGTCACCCGCCGCTCGGGGACCGCGAATATGGCAGAGCGGGCGCGTCGCCACGGCGGCAGCTTCGTAATCGGCCCGCGTGCGCGCTCCGATGGTGAGAGGCGCGGCACCTGCTTCACCTGGAGAGTGCCGCTAGAACGGCCGCGTATGGTTCCCGGCCTGATTCCAAACAGCTGATCCCGCCCGCAGCCGGGATCGGAGGAGCTCATGCAGACGTCTCGCGGACCTGAGGCGGCCACTGCCCGGGCACCCTGGGCGGCGCTGGGGCGCAGCGGGCCAATGAGGGCGCCGGGATTGGCGCCGCGTACGGCCGTTACTCCGAATCGCCGGTGAATCGCTCTGGGATCATTAATTGCGGCGCCAGCCGGAAGCCCGCTGGCCGGCGACCCACGCGGCCACCTGGGTACGCCTTTGCAGCCCCATCTTGGCCAGCAGCGAGGTGATGTGATTCTTCACCGTCTTCTCCGCCACTCCAAGGCGCTCGCCGATCTCGCGGTTGGACAGGCCGTCACCGATCAGTTCGAGCACCTTGCGCTCCGCATTGGTCAGATCTGCGGTGGGGTCGTCATGATCGGCTCGACGGCGAGTCACAGTACGCTCATCCAACAGCACTCTCCCGGAGGCCACCGCCCGCACTACGTCGCTGATCTCCGCACCATGCACAGTCTTGAGCAGGTAGGCCCGGGCGCCGGCGTCGAGTGACTCCGCCAGGGCCTCATCATCATCGAATGAGGTCAGCACGATTGGCAGTGCCTCCGGCACCGACTCGCGCAGAGCCTGCATGAGCTCGATGCCGGTGCCATCCGGCAGCTGCAGGTCCACCAGCACCACATCCGGGCGCATGAGCTCGGCGCGGCGGATCGCCTCCGCCTTTGAGCCGGCTTCAGCGACCACGTCAAGGCCGTCAGCGCGCTCGATGATCTCGGCGATGCCTCGACGGACGATCTCATGATCGTCCACGATCATGACGCGGACCGTTTCAGTCGCGGAAGCACTCTGCATACACCAGAGCCTATCAGCAGCGGGGACCTACGTCACAGTCGACCGGAGCCGGGCGGCCCCGTCTCAGTGCTGTGCCTGCCGCGGCCGTCTCTGGCACCTGGGGCAGTACACATGGCTGCGGCCCCCGACCGTCTCGGTGCGCAGGGGCGTGCCGCAGCGTCGGCACTCCTGTCCGGCGCGCCCGTATACGGCCAGCGAACGGGCGAAGAAGCCGGCGGCGCCGTCGGCATCCACGTACAGGGCATCGAAGCTGGTTCCACCCACCGCCAAGGCCCTTCCCATGACCTCGGCGGTGACGTCCAGCAGCCTTGCCGTCACCCGCGGGCCCAGCGCCCTGCCCGGCCGCAGGCCGTGCACCCGGGCGGCCCACAGTCCCTCGTCCGCGTAGATATTGCCGATGCCGGAGACCACACCCTGGTCCATCAGCAGGGTCTTAACCGCCCTGGCGGATCCGCGGATCTTGGCGATGACGGCGCGCCGGTCCAGATGCGGGTCAAGCAGGTCACGGGCAATGTGAGTGACATCGCTGGGGATGAGCGGGGCTGAGCTGCCCGCGCCGCCCGGCGCACCATCCGCGGTTGGGACCATGTCGCTTATACGCAGCCCGCCGAACATGCGCTGGTCAACCAGGTCTAGCACGGCGCCGCCTGGCGCATCACTGGGAACGGGACGCAGGTGGAGGCGCACCCGCAAGTGGCGCGGGCGAGCGCCCGAGTCCTCCACTGGCTGCGGGGCACGCGTAGCAGTCAGGTCTACACGGGACGCGTCCGGGTCGCCCAGGAACGCCTGCGAGGCCTCCGCACCCGCCTGGGCCGATTCCCGGCCGGACGCGGTGCCGCTGACTAGCAGCTGCCCACTCATTCCCAGGTGGGCGACTAGTGCGGCACCGTCGTCCAGCGGCAGCCAGAGGAACTTGCCCCGGCGTACCGCGGCGCTGAAGGAACGCCCTGCCAGCAGCTGCACGAAGGCTTCCGCACCACCCCGCTGCCGCCGCAGCGGCCGCGGGTCCAGTACCTCCACGCGCTCCACCACCCGTCCGGTCAGATGACGGGCCAGACCCGCTCGGACAGTTTCAACCTCAGGCAGCTCAGGCATTGGTCCCGCCCAGCTCAGCCTGCCGCGGGCTCAGGTGCAGCCTCATCCGGCAAGGACTCAAGCGCCGGCACCGGTGCAGTTTCCGCCGCACCTGCCGCGTGCGGGCCTCCGGCCGGTTCCGCGCCCAGGTCGGCGCGTAATGCCTCATTGACCCCAGGCAGGTGCAATCCCCCATCGCCGTGGGAAGCGAGAATAGCCGCGTAGGCGGCCTCAGCCGCGGCGTGCTCCGCAATCTTCTTGGAGGTCCCGGTCCCCTCCCCGCGCACCCGGCCCTCAACGGCGGCGCTGGCGGAGAACACGCGACGGTGGTCGGGGCCGGTAGCCGTGACCTCGTAGACGGGATTACCCAGGCCGTGGACGGCGGCGAGTTCCTGCAGGCTGGTCTTCCAGTCAAGGCCCGCGCCCAGCATTGAGGCGTCGTCGAGAAAACGGGACACCAGGCGCTCTACTACGGCGCGTACCGGCTCCAGGCCGGTGGTCAGGTAGGTGGCGCCGATGAGGGCCTCAACCGTGTCGGACAGGATGGAGTCCTTGTCGCGGCCACCGGACAGGGCCTCACCCCGGCCGAGTTTGATGAACTCGCCCAGGCCCAGGTCCCGGGCGACTGCCGCCAGCGCGGGCTCGGACACGGTGGCGGCACGCATCTTGGCCAGCTGCCCCTCAGGCAGGTTCGGGTGGGCGTTATAGAGATTCTCGGTGACGATGATGCCGAGCACCGAGTCGCCCAAGAATTCCAGCCGCTCATTCGTGGGTGGACTGCCGTGCTCATGGGCCCAGGACCGGTGCGTGAGCGCCAAGTCGAGCAGATCCGGGTCGATGCGCTCTCCCCAGCGGAAGACGAGCGCCTCCACGTCCTCGCGCGCCGCTGACTCGTTACGCCGTTTCCTACGCCGTGAGCCCATCAGCGCTGCTCCTGATCGTGCGGCGCGTCCGGGTCCTTCGAATCATCCGCAGCACCGGCATCCGCGGAGGCACTGCTCTGCGCCTCGGGTAGCAGGGCGGCCAGCGCCGACCAGCGGGGATCCAGCTGCTCGTGGTGGTGACCTGCGGGCAGGTCATCCAGCCGCTCGCCGCACTGCGAGCACAACCCGGCACAATCCGGGCGGCACAGCGGCTGGAAGGGCAGGGCGAGCACAAGTGCATCACGCAGGGCTGGCTCCAGGTCCAAAGTGGCGTCACCCACGAGGAACAACTCGTCGGCCTCCTCATCGCCCTCCGCGGCCTGCGCGCGGGCCGCCTCTGGGGTGAAGTAGAGCTCATCGAAGGAGATGGTCGTGTCCTCCGCAATATCGCGCAGGCAGCGCACGCATTGACCTCGCAAGTGGATTTCGGCGTTCCCGCGGACCAGTACGCCATTATCCAAGCTGGTCAGTTCAGCGTCCACAGTCAGGGGGCTGCCCTCCTGGGCGCCGATCATCTCAGCGCCCAGATCAGCCGGCGCAGTGGTGTTCAGATGGACGTTCTTGATCGTGCCGACCTGCTGCGGCAGGTCGACGATGTCTACGACGAGTCCGGCCGTGCTGGCCATTGGTGCTCCTCCTGGAAGGTTTCGGGACGCGGATCGCTGCGGCGGTCGGGGCACCCCGGTACGACTGCGGGGGCGAATCTACCCGCGAAGGGGAGTAACAGCCTAGCGCCCGCCCTTCATCCAGTTACTGGTGGCCGCCGGGTCCACGGACCAGCCGGCGAAGTGTCGGGCGGCGTCCTGGCGCTCACGCTCGGCGTCGGCCGCCTCGTCTGCGGCGGTCCCCAGGCGGGCGGCCAGTGCCTCACGGCCGGCCTGCACCTGTTCGGAGAGCTTGTCGAGCTCCGACTGCAGTGCGGCCAGGGAGCGGTCGGAGTAGTCATCAGCGCCGTGCCGCAGCCGTTTAGCGCGCTCCTCCGCGGCAGAGATGATGGCATCGGCGCGGTCATTGGCCATGCGCACGATGTTCTCTCCGGCAACCAGCCGTTCCGCCTCCTCCTGGGCGTGGGCGAGGATCCGCTGGGACTCCTCGCGGCCCTGCGCGAGGACCGCGTCTGCGTCCGCGACGATCTCCTCCGCCCGGTGCACCGCGGTGGGGACGGCCTGGCGCGCGCGGTCAACCAGCTCGAGCACGTCCTGGCGGCTTACGATCGCGGAAGTGCTCATAGGCAGCGAGCGTGCGGTCGAGACGAGCTCGTCAAGCTCGTCGAGGATGCGTAGCAGGTCGTCTCCGGCATCGGCGCGGGTAGTCACAGTTAGTCGTCCTTCAGTTCAACAGGGTTTCGGGGTCGGCGCTGACGGTGGTCGGGCGAGTCTCCGCCACGAGACCCGGCGACCGGGCGGGCAGAGCGCGAGCCAGGGCGGCGGCGACGCCGTCGGGCACGAGAGCCGACACGTCCCCGCCGTGGCGGGCGATATCCTTCACCAGCGAGGAGGACACGTGGGCGTGTGTGGGCGCAGCGGCCAGGAAGAAGGTCTCGGGGGCGCCAAGCTCCCGGTTGAGCAGAGCCATGGGCACCTCGGCGTCAAAGTCGCTTCCGTTGCGCAGGCCCTTGACTATGGCGTCTGCACCCCGCTGCGCACAGAAGTCAGCGAGCAGGCCGGGGACGACGGCGACCTCCGCCCCCGGAATACCAGCCAGTGCAGCCCGGGCCAGCGCCACCCGCTCCTCAATACCGAACAGGCGGGAGGCGTCCTTGGCCGCATTGTGGGCAACGCCGAGGATGACCCGGTCAAACAGGCTAGCGGCGCGCCGCACGACGTCGACGTGCCCGAGGGTGATCGGGTCAAAGGTTCCGGGGTACACCGCGAGCGTCACGCCGCGAGGCTAGCGGAACGGTCCCGAGCGGGTGGGGACGCGCGCCGAAACAGGGACGACGAGTGTGCTCAACCGGTGGCCGCCGGCCCGCCACCGAGAGGGCTCCACCGAAGAGGCCGCAAGCGAGGCGGCCCGGTCGGCCGTGCGCCCCGCCCGCGCCGACGCATCGGCACGGCTCGGCGCCAGCCCACATGACGACATCAGGCGGGCTGCACGCCGAGCCAGGCCTCCACGACCACCGGCCGGGGCGCAGCGGCGGCCTCCGGGCGCACATCCGGGCCGCAGGAGCGCGTACCGATACCGTGGTGCAGGGCATCCAGATGCAGCCACAGGTGGGTGTCCGGGTGCAGTTCCTCCACGTGCTCCGCGGCGGTGAGGTTATTCAGGCTCCACGGGCTCAGGGAGAAGGCGACCGGGGCCGCGGGCGGGATCGCGACGGTCAGACGTCCGGCGTCGCCACCGAGTTGCAGGCGGCGCAGGCCGGAGCGGGTGCCGCCCTCCTGGGGGCGTACCGGCTGCTGCCACAGCATGGACACGTCGCCGGTGAAGGCGCCGTGGCGCACGGCCCCGGAAAGGTCCGCGTAGGCGGGGGCAGGACCGATGCCGGACCAGGTGACGCGGTTCAGGCCAGCGGGCAGCCCCAGCCGCACCCCCAGGCGGGGCAGCACGGCGGGCAGGTCCCCGGTGGGGATGATCTCGGTGCGCAACCGCAGTCCACCGGCTTCAGCAGTCAGTGTGGTGGCGGTCTCCAGGGCCCACGCCTGCTCGGGCGCGCCGCATTGGGTGCGCACAACGACGGCGTCACCCTCGATCGCCGCATCCAGGACGCGCTCACTCGCCAGGTGCAGGCCGGCCCGGCGCCAGCGGTCGGCCGCGGAGGGGCCAGGGCGGCCGGCACCCGCACCGAGGTTGGTGCGGCTCGGAGGCACCTGCCAGTAGTCGATGGGTCCGTGGCCCTCGTCGTTGTCAGTGGGGGCGCGCCAGACGGTCGTCAGCGGGCCGACGAAGCCGATCCCGCCCAACTCGCTGAGTCGGCCGCGGTCGTCCAGTAGGGCGGCTCCCAGCTTGATGCCGCCGCGTACCCGGACCGGCGCCGCGCCAAGAGTGGCCGCTCCCGGGCCCGCGGCACTCGCGGCCCCGGCGTGGTCGCCTGCGGGCGCATTCGTTGATGCGGGCCCGGTCGGTGTGAGGACAGTCGATGGGGCCGCAACCTCCACCTCCCGGGTGGACACGACTCGGCGCCCCGCGGCATCGGCGCACGCCACCTGGGGCAGCAGCGGGGCGCTGTCGGCCGGGTTGACCTGGCGGGGCCCGGTGTCGGCTACTCCTGGGATGAGCGGGTCCAGCACGGCGGTGAGCACGTGGACGCTACGGCCTGCTGCGCAGGCGCGGGCGACGGCGGCCGCCAGCTCGGGCACGTCCAGCACCGCGTCCTCCCCAGCAGCGAGCTCGGGCAGCGGGGACTCTCCGGTGGCGGCTCCCCCGAAAGCAGTGAGCCTACCGAGCACATCGCTGTGGGCGGCGGCATCGGGAGCCGGCGCCCCGGCGGCCGGAGCCGCTGGGGCAGACGCGGTCCCGGCCGCGGCCGCACCGTCGGCGGCGGCCACGGTCACCTGCCAGGCGAGCGTAAGTCCGGAAGTGGTGCGCGCATGGAAGCGGTTGCGCACCCGCACCGTGCCGGCGTCCCGGCGCGGGCTCGCGGCGTCACCGCCCCAGGTCGCCAGGACCGGGGCGACCGCATTGGCCCAGGCGGTAGTGCCGGCACTGGGAACGGTGTCGGCGGAGACGAGCCCGTCGCACACGAAGTTGCCGTCGTGCACGACCTCGCCGAAGTCGCCGCCGTAGCGCAGCGCACCGGCCGCCTCGGGGCGCGGGTCGACCAGGGCGTGATCGCGCCACTCCCACACGAATCCGCCCAGGTGCCGGGGATTGGGCTCGACCTGCGCGGTGTAGTCGTCGATGCCGCCGGGGCCGGTGCCCATGGCGTGCAGGTACTCGCACATGATGAACGGCAGGGTGCGCACGCGCGCATTCTGGGCGGGTGTCAGGCTCGCCGCGGCATGTCCGGTTACGGCGACCGGCGTACTGGCGGGAGCGGCGCGGTCGGCGCCGGTGGTCTCCGCCCCGCACCCGACGATGGCCTCGACCTCCTCCAGGGTCGGGTACATGCGCGAGTGGACGTCGGTGTAGGCACCGGCGAAGTCGGCCTCGTAGTGGATCAGGCGGCCGGGGTCGCGGTGCTTGATCCACTGGCTCATCGCAGCCAGGTTGCGCCCGGTGCCGGACTCATTGCCCAGAGACCACAAGAGGATCGCCGGGTGGTTCTTGTCGCGCTCAACCATGCGGCGAGCACGGTCCATCAGGGCTTCTCGCCAAGCCGGATCATCGGTGGGGTTGCCCCGCCAACCGTGCGCCTCGAAGCCGTGGGTCTCCAGGTCGCACTCGTCCATGACCCACAGGCCGATCTCGTCGGCCAGGTCGAGCAGGCGCGGGTGGGGCGGGTAGTGGGAGGTGCGGATGGCGTTGACATTGTGGGCCTTCATGGCCGCCAGGTCGGCGCGCGCCCAGGCCTCGTCGAAGACGCGGCCGCGGTGGGCGTTGACCTCGTGGCGGTTGACGCCGGCGATGATCAGGCGGGCCCCGTTGACGCGTACCTGGCCGTCGATGACCTCCAGGCGGCGGAAGCCGGCGCGCAGGCGCACGGTCTCCTCCCGGGCGGTGAGCACCAGGTCGTACAGGCGCGGCACCTCCGCGCTCCAGGGCTGGGCCGCGGGCGCGGTCAGGCGGGCCGTGCCGGGAGCGGCCAGCTCGGCGGCCAGGCCTAGTTCGGGAAGCTCAACCCGCACCGGGAAGGCGGCGGGCGGGGCGGCCACGTCGACCTCAAGGAAGCCGGTGCCGGTGGCGGGGTCGTAGTCAGTGCGAGTGAATACGTCCTCGACCCTCCCGGCGGGCCGGTGCAGCAGGGTGATGTCACGGAAGACGCCGGGCAGCCACCACTGGTCCTGGTCCTCCACGTAGGTGGCGGGGGACCACTGGGATACGCGAACGGCCACGGTGTTCTCCCCCGCTCGCAGCAGGCCGGTCACGTCCAGCTCGGAGGGCAGGCGCGAACCCTGGGTGGTGCCGACCCAGGTGCCGTTGAGCCACACGGAGGCGAAGGACTCCGCCCCGTCCAGGCGTAGCACCTGGCGGGCGCCTCCCTGTTCCAGGGGCCAGTCGGCGGGGAGGGTGAAGGTGCGCACGTGGTCCGCGGTGGGATTCTCATCGGGCACGTACGGCGGGTCCACGGGGATGGGGTACTGGACGTTGGTGTACCAGGGCAGGCCGCGCTTGCCGTCGCCGGTGAGCACCCAGTGGGCGGGCAGGTCGATCTCGCCCCAGGGGCCAAGGGAGGCGTCGGCGGTGTCAAAGACCGGGACAATGGGTTCGCCATGCTCGTCCAAGCCCTCGGGGTGCGCCTGCGGGTACAGGCGGAAGGCCCAGGTGCCGTTGAGGGAGAGGCTCGGGGCGCTCGTACTCTCGGGCGCGACCCAGGCGCGCGGCGGCAAGTGGCGGCCGCGGCCGGGCCCGGGCACGGTGGGGAGCAGCCAGGGGTGCATGGTCCGGCCGCCCGCCCCGGCCTCGGGCTGCATACCCTGATCGAAGTCAGCGGCTCCGATGACGGTGCGCGGCATGTGTCTTCCTCCCGATCCCAACGGAGTGTCTCCGCTGTCACCCCGGCGTTCGCGTATCCGCCCCAAGCCTAGTGGTACTGGAGCCATTCGCCGGCACGCAGCGCACGCCCTCAGCCCCACACCCGGGCCGGTAGTAGTGACGGGTCGAAGTCGATAGCTACGCGTCAGCCGGAACCGCGGGGCGGTGACGGTTGCCCCGCACGCTCAGGCCTCCGCTAGCAATCCATCATTTTAAAGCTTTTCATTGGAACTACGCGGAATCGCTGAATTGAGGGTGAACGGGTGTGGACGCTCCTGCGTGCGCCGAGGCGACCGGCGCACACAGGAGACTTCCCGTCACTCCTGACCCGGCAGACAAACCGCAGAATCACGCGGATCCCTACCTTCAGACATTCGGCTAAGCGTGCGGCGCCCTGCTCCGCCCTCGACTGCGGCGGTGCGGAGCCGGCCCGGCACCGTTCCCTCTCGGTCCGCGTCTCGGGGATCAGTCCTCTAGGCTCGCCCCATGACCAGGATTGTGGCCGGGAGCGCCGGTGGGCGCCGGATCGAGGTGCCCGCAGCCGGCACCCGCCCGACTTCCGAGCGGGTGCGCGAGGCCCTGTTCGGCCGGCTCGAGCACTACGGGGTGGTCGCCGATGCGCGCGTGCTGGACCTGTGCGCCGGCTCGGGCGCACTCGGCCTGGAGGCGGCCAGCCGCGGTGCCACGGACGTGACCCTTGTGGATGCCTCCCGCCGCGCCACCCGCGTGTGCGACGCCAACATCCGCGCCCTCGGCCTGCGCGGCGTGCGCAGCGCCACCGCGAAGGTGGAGGCCTTCCTGGCCGGTCCCGCGGGCGCACCCGTGGGCCTGGTGATGCTAGACCCGCCCTATGACGTCGACGAGGCCGCCCTGGCCGCCATGCTGGCCCAGCTCCCCCGCCACCAGGACCCCTGGCTGGCACCGGACGCGGTGGTCGTGGTCGAGCGTTCCTCGCGCTCCCCCGAGCCGTCCTGGCCCGCGGGGCTGCGCTGCTTCTCCGAGCGAAAATACGGGGAGACCACGCTCTGGTTCGCCGAGCCCGAAGACGACGGCACTTCCGACGACGGCGCCTCGGCCGACGCGGGGTCGGCCGGGCACTGATCGGCCCGCCCGCGCCGCGGGCCGGGACGATTCGGCCCGCCGACCCCGCACCGGTGCGCGCCAGCGTGTCAGGACCGCTCCAGGTAGGCGCCAGCCTCCTCGTCCAGCCGGTCGGCGATGGCGGCGGCCAGGTCCCGATGCTCGGCCAGGGTCGGGTCGGCAGCGATGACCGCCTCCGCCTGCGCCCGCGCCCGCGCGATGAGCGCGCCATCACGGGAGACGCGCAGCAGGTCCAGGTCGCTACGCCGCCCCGACTGGGCAGCACCTAGCACATTGCCCTCGCTACGCAACTCCAGGTCCGCCTCCGCCAGGCGGAAACCGTCAGTGATGTCTCCGAATGCCTTCAGCCGGTGGTATGCCGGGCTGCCGACCTGCACCCCGGTCACCGCCACGCATACGGACTCCCGCTCGCCACGCCCCACCCGCCCGCGCAGCTGATGCAGCTGCGACAGGCCAAAGCGATCAGCGTCCAGGATCACCATCATCGAGGCCTCCGGCACGTCCACGCCCACCTCCACCACGGTAGTGCTGACCAGCACCGGGGTGCGCCCGGAGGCGAAGTCCGCCATGACGGCGTCCTTCTCGGCCGCAGTCATTCGGCCGGTCAATGCGCCGATACCCACTCCCGCGAGCGCGGGCTCGTCAGCCAGGCGCTGTGCCCAGTCGACTACGGCGGCGAGCGGCCGTGCCGCGGCCTCCTCCGACGGGAGGCCGCCGGCCTCGTCCAGCAGCGCCGTGGCCTGCGGGTCCGGTTCCTCCGGGTCCGCCCCGGCGTCGTTGGCATCGATACGCGGGCACACCACATACACGCGCCCGCCTGCAGCCACCTCCTCGGCTGCGCGCCGCCAGATACGCTCCACCCAGGACTCACGCTCCCAGGGCACCAGCCGGGTGGTGATCGGGCTGCGGCCGGCGGGCAGCTCGTCGAGTACCGCCGTATCCAGGTCTCCGAACACGGTCATGGCAATGGTTCGGGGAATGGGTGTGGCTGTCATCACCAGCAGATGCGGGGTGCGCTGCGCGAGCGTGGTGGGATCAGTAACGCCGCCGCGCTCGCGCAGGGCGTCACGCTGGGCCACGCCAAAGCGGTGCTGCTCATCAACGACGATGAGCCCGAGGCGGGGAATCTGCACCGTCTGCGACAGCAGGGCGTGCGTGCCCACCAGGATGCTCGGCTCCCCGCCGGCCAGGTCCGCCAGCAGCTGGCGGCGCTGCGCCGGCGGGGTGGAGCCGGTCAGCAGCCGGACGCGGGTGGCGCGCTGCCCGCCGTCGAGCATGCCTGCGCGCGCAAGCGGGCCCAGCAGGGCCTCCAGGGAGGCCCGGTGCTGGGCCGCCAGGATCTCCGTGGGCGCCAGGAGGGCGGCCTGTCCTCCGGCGCCTACCACTTGCAGCATGGCCCGCAGTGCGACCAGGGTCTTGCCGCTGCCTACGTCCCCCTGAAGAAGAAGCTGCATTGGCGCGGTGGAGTCAAGGGCGTCGGCGATCTGCGCACCTACGCGTGTCTGCCCGGCTGTGAGGGAGTACGGCAGGGCGGCGTCGAGGTCAGCGAGCAGGGAGTCACTGCCGGGGACCGGCCACGCCACGGAGGTGTGCTCAGCGGCGTGCTGAAGGCGGCGCTGCACGAGGGCGGTCTGCAGTACCAGGGCCTCCTCGTGGCGCAGGCGGCGGCGGGCGGCGCGCCACTGAGCAGCCTCCTCAGGGGCGTGCACCCACTTGTAGGCGGTGTAGGCGTCAATCAGTCCCTCCGCGGCGAGTACCTGCTCGGGCAGTGGCTCGGGCACGTCCTCGGGGCCTATTTGCTCCAGTATGGTGCGTACCGCTCGGGACACCATCCAGGAGGGCATGGACTCGGTGGCGGGATAAATCGGCATGGGCCGCGCCAGGAGCGCCTCACGCTCCGCGTCATCGAGCTCATCCAGGACCTGGAAGCGGGACCCGGCCAGTTGCTTGCGTCCGTGGTGGAGCCCGACCCTGCCGTGCAGCAGCACGGTGGTGCCGGGGGCCAGCTTTTCGGCGCGTTGCCGCATCTGGCCGGGGTTGCCGAACATAACCAGGTCCATGTTGGAGCTACCGTCGGTGACGGTGGCCTCCAGCAGGGCAGGAGGCCTACCGCCCCGGGTGCGGCGCGAGGCCGCACGTACCACCTGCGCCTGAATGGTGGCCTGCTCGCCGTCCTTCAGGGTGCGCAGGTCGGTCAGGTCCCCCCACATGTCATAGCGGCGCGGATACAGGCGCAGCAGGGCGCGGGGCGTATTCAGCCCCTGCTTGGCGAGCTGGGCGGCGGTTGCCTTTCCCAGGAGCCGGTCCAGCGGGCGGTCGAGCAGGGGTACGGCGCCGCGGGGGGTACGCCGCCCGGGAGGATTGCCGGCTTCGGGGGTCATGGGCGCCGGCTCACCCAATGGCGATGAGGACGTCGGGGGCGGCCTGGGCGCCCGCGTGAATGACGATCTCTATGGTGTCGGGTAACAGGCCCTGCTGCTCGGCGTAGCGGACCACGGCGGCGGCCGCCATGGCGCCGACATCGGGCAAGGCCTCACGGCCGAGAATCACGGTGACGAGTTCATCGTCTGGGCGCAGCACGGCGGTAAGGGTGGCAGCGACTGCGTCCGCCTCGGCCTCCGATCCGGTCAGGGCCGTTGTGCGCACGCCGGCAGCCACGCTTCCCGTGCGGGTGGCCAGCGCACCGAGCTCAGCATTCTCGGTCTGTCCGGCGACGGCGACGGCTGCCGCCAGCACCCGCGCCTCGTCATCGGTGTCGCACACCAGCAGGCGCACGCCATCCGGAACTGTGCGGGCGGCCTCGCCGCTCCCGGCACCGCGCACGGAGGACACCGCGGAGCGCGCGGCCAGGAACCGGGCGGCTTCATGAGCACTGGCAGCGGCCCGAGAATCGCAGGGCAGCACAATGGCCTGGGCGACACCGAGGTCGCCGGCGGCGCGGACAATGCCGTCGCGCTCCGGGTTCAGGACCACCACAGCGCCCGTGCGCGCGAACTGCTCTATGAGGCCGGGGGCACGAGTACAAGCAATCACACCCACGCGCTGGGCGGCACGGGAGGCGGAATCCGTACCGCCGTGTACGGGCAGCCCCCGATTGCGGCGATTGGCCAGCCGCTCGAAGGAGACCACCCGGCTGTCACCGGCACCGGAGAAGGGCAGCGGAGGCTCATCGGCGTCCCAGGTGGGGGCGACT
>NZ_PIZD01000049.1:35646-64078 GCF_010365615.1 Actinomyces sp. 565 | reverse complement strand
GGCGCGGCCCTGGCGAGGCAGGGCCGCACGGGGGGTGTCGGTGTGCACGTGGACCTGAAACATGCCCACACCAAGCGCATCGGGGGTACCGACCACGCCTACCGAGTCACCGATGCGCTCCAGGTCGCGACGCAGGTCCGAGGCCTGAGCGGCGGTGGCCTCCAGCAGGTACATGACCTCGAACTCCCCGGTGGAGAAGGGGCCGGCGTCCTCGCGCGCCCCGGAGCCGTGGGTGGCGGCGGCAACCAGGTCGTCAAGCATCTGGCGGGCCACGTCGGTACAGGGCTGGGATGCGGGGCCGGCTTGCCGGCCGGCACCGTCGATGGTGTCCGACAGGCAGGTGTACATCAGCATCAGCGCCGCGCCGCCGGCGTCGACGGCGCCATGGCCCAGACCCGCGGTCTCCACCACGCTCTCCTGGGCGCCGAATGCGGCCGAGGCCGCCACCGCCGACGCCGTCGCCGGGCTGGCGGCAGTGGACTCGGACAGAACCCTCCGGGCACTTGCTGCTGCGTCCTGGGCCACGGTGAGAAGTGTGCCGGTTACGGGCCGGGAGACGGCACTCCAGGTCGTGGCGGCAATACGCTCATAAGCGTGCACTAGTTCCACGGGGCGCAGCGCGGCCGGGTCGGGGGCCTGCGCGCACACGTCGGCCAGGGCTGCGAGCACCTGGGAGATGAGCAGGCCCGAGTTGCCGCGAGCGCCCCGGACAGCGCCGTCTGCGGCAACCCGTGCCGCCTGGGCCAGGTCACTGCCGGAGGGCAGGAGCGTCAGGGCGTCGCAGGCGGAGCGGACGGTGAGCAGCACGTTCGTCCCGGTGTCGGCATCCGGAACCGGGAAGACGTTGAGGGAGTCAACCAGATCGCGGGTGGCCCCGGCGACTGTACGAGCGGCATCCAGCCAGGCGCGCAGGAGCGGTGCGGTCAGGGCCACTGCCGCAGTGCCCGCGGTCGCGGGGGTACCGGTGCGTTCTGCCACGCTTCTCCTAATCCCGTATTCGTTTCCCGTATTCGTTCTCTGTACTCACGTCGTGCCGGCAGGCGGGTGCGGGCCTGCGTTGCGGGCTCCGCACCTGCCGCTGGGAACCTGAGGCCAGGTTAACGGGTAATCTGCCTTTGCCGTGCTCGTGCAGTTCAGCGGGAGACGTGTGCGCGAGCCCATACCCGCTCCGCTTGGGGTGGCGAGCCGTTTCCGATAAGGTGCTGGGGTTGCCCGCGACCCGTGTCGCCGGGCGGTAGACCCGGCGCCGGGTAAAAGGCCCGCGCGCTTACACCAAGAAGATTCAGGAGTGGAACCGTGGCTGCTGTGTGCGACGTCTGCGGCAAGGGCCCCGTCTTCGGCAAGAGCGTCTCGCACTCCCATGTGCGGACCAGCCGCCGGTGGAACCCGAACATTCAGCGTGTACGTGCTCTCGTGAACGGCACCCCCAAGCGCCTCAACGTGTGCACGTCCTGCCTCAAGGCCGGCAAGGTGACGCGCAACATCTGAGCGCGCCACGCCCGTCGGCAGGGCACTGAAGGCCGTCGTCCCGCATCCGCGGACGGCGGCCTTTCGCTTTGCTCACTTCTTTCAGCCCCTCCCCTCGCCGAGATCGGTAGAAGTTACGTGCCGAAATCGGTAGATATGGCGGCGGGGCCTGACATCTACGCCCTGAAGTGATCCCAACCGAGCCTGCCGGGCACGCGCCCGCCGATCCGGGCGCCCGCCGACTCGCCGTCGCTCAGGGCGCGCACGATTCCGATCACCCGGCCACCCCCTGGCATCCGGTCGACCGCCGACGGCGGCAGCGTGGCCAGCAGGCCGTGGTCCTCTCCCCCGGTCAGCACCCATGCCCGCGCCAGGTCGCGCGCATCCGCGGCGTCCTCGCGCAGCAGCCGCGCAACCGGCTCCAGCACGGCAAGGTCATGCGCCGGCCCGGTACCCGGGCCGTCTTCCGGATCGGCGATGTCAAGGACGACGCCGCTGGCCCGGGCGATCCGGTCCGCGTCGCGCAGCAGCCCGTCGGAGACGTCCAGCATGGCAGTGGCTCCGGCGTCGGCCAGGGCTGGCCCCGCAGCCAGCGGCGGAAACGGCGCCCGGTAGATGCGCAGGCAGTACGCGGCGGCCTCGGCGGCGCCGTCGCGGGTCTTCACACTGGCACCGTATTCGGCTTTCGCATCGGCACCGGCGCCCGTATCGCCCGGCGCATCGGAGCGGGCGGCGACGACGTCGGCCCAGCCACCATCGCGGTCGTCCAGGCCGGCCTGCAGCAGCGCGAGCCCGGCGGCCGAACGGCCGAGCGTGCCACAGTGGACCACGAGGTCTCCGGGCTGGGCGCCCGAGCGCAGCACCGGGCGGCGCCCCTCCAGGTCGCCGTGGACGGTGACGGCGATGACCAGCCGGTCCCCGGTGCTCAGATCACCGCCGACGACGCCCGCGCCCGTGCCCACACACGCGTCGGCGAAGCCGCGGGCCAGGTCCTGCACCCAGCGCACCGGGGTGGTGCGCGGCAGCACCAGGCTGACCACCAGAGCCGTCGGCCGCGCCCCCATGGCGGCGATGTCGGCGAGGTTCTGGGCGGCGGAGCGCGCCCCGACGTCGCGAGCAGTGGACCAGTCGGTGCGGAAGTGCTCTCCCTGGACGAGCACGTCGGTGCTCACGCAGTAGCGCCCGTCCGGGGCGGGGATCACGGCGCTGTCGTCCCCGCTGGGCACCAGCACGCGAGCCGCGTGCGGCAGCAACGGGGAAATGGCGGACAGCAGCTCCTCCTCCCCCAGGTCGGCGACGGTGGGAGCGGAGCCAGTCGCGGCGGAGCCCACTGCGGGAACGGAGCCAACGGCGGCACCGTCGGAGGCGGCCGGCCCGGCACCGTATCCGTGCTGGAGCGGCCTGGCACCTGCCCGGGCTGCGGGCGTGTCAGCGGTTGACATCTCTGGGGCGCTCCAGCGCCAGTTCTATCAACTCGGTGACCAGGTCGCGGTAGGGCAGCCCGGATACCTGCCACATGTAGGGGTACATGGAGAAGGGCGTGAAGCCGGGCATCGTGTTGACCTCGTTGACGATCGCCTCCCCGTCCGGGGTGAGGAAGAAGTCGACCCGGGTCAGCCCCTCCCCACCGATGGCGATGAACGCCTCCGCGGCACGGCGCATAAGCAGCTCGCGCTCGGCCGGGGCGATGCGGGCGGGGCAGACCATGGCGACGGCGTCATGGGCCAGGTACTTGGTCTCGTAGTCGTAGAACTCCCCGGCGCCGTGGGCGGTGTCCATGACGATCTCGCCGGGCTCTGCCACGCGGGGGGCGTCGTCGCCGTGTCCGGCGAGGACGGCGACCTCGATCTCGCGGCCGACGATGCCGGACTCGACCAGCACCTTGGGGTCCACCGCGCGGGCGGACTCGATGGCCGCCTCCAGGTCGGAAAGTTCCTCCACCCGGCTGATGCCCAGGGAGGATCCGGCGCGGGCGGGCTTGACGAACAGGGGGCGGGCCAGGTCGGCGCACTGGGCGAGGATGGCGTCCTTGTCCCGGCGCCACCGGTGCGGCTCGACGAGCACATGCGGCGCAGTGGGGATGCCTGCGGCCTGCAGCAGGACCTTGGTGACCTGCTTGTCCATGCCGGCGGCGGAGGCGAGCACACCGCAGCCCACGTAGGGCAGGCCCAGCATCTCCAGCATGCCCTGGATGGTGCCGTCCTCACCGTAGGGGCCGTGCAGCAGCGGCAGGACCACGTCGACGGCACCGAGAACCTCAGGGCCGGCGGGGGTGATCGCGGTCAGCTTCCCGCCTCCCAGCCGCATGGCGAGTTCACCGCGGCCGAGCCCGTCGGTGGTGATCTCCACCGGGGGGCGGGCATCGTCCAGGCGCAGGGCGTCGGGATCGTCATCCACGAGCACCCACTGGCCCTGCCGGGTGATGCCTACGGGCACGACGTCGTAGCGGTCCCGGTCGATGGCGTCCAGCACGCCGGCGGCGGTGGCGCAGGAGATGGTGTGCTCGCCGCTGCGCCCGCCGAAGACGACGGCGACCCGCGGCTTGCGCGCATGACGGGCAGGCCGGGAGCCCGGGCTCGCCGATGTGGCCGACGCGGAGCTCACGAGGCTGGAATCCGCGGTTACACCATTGCTGACTGCGCCTGCTGCGCTGGGGACCGACATGGTGGCAACGCTACCGCTACCTGGGCGGATCGGGTGTCAAGTCACCACCCGACGCAGTTCGCGCCGCCTGAGCGGTACCGAGGCATCTGCCCCTATGCATCCCCACCCCCTAGCCGTATGATTGACATCACACGCGCGGTTCACTCGAGGTCAGGAGACGTCATGACACGCCCAAGCCCGCTCCCCCGCATGCTCACCCCCACCCTGGCCCTGCTACTGACCGGCACGCTCGCACTGGGCGCCTGCGGGTCCGGCGACGGCGCCCCGGAGGCATCCGCGCCGACTGTGACCGCCGGTCCCACCGACAGCACTGCCCCCGCGGCGCCCAGCGACGATTCCCCGGCACCCGCGTCCCCCAGCGCCTTGCAGACGCCCACCAGCACCAGATCGCTCACTCGGGAGGAGACCGACCCGTCCGGCGCTCCAGCCTGGGGCACCGGCGCCGACGGCCAGGCGGCGGCCGACGGCTCGGCACTGGTCATCTCCGACGTGCGCATCGGCTCCCATGACGACGAGGACTACTCCCGCTTCGTGGTGGAGTTCTCCGGTGAGGGTACCCCGGGCTGGTCGGCGCAATGGACCGACCAGGCCCACACCCAGGGCAAGGGGGACCCGATCAACGTCGAGGGCGACTTCACCCTGGTGGTCACCGGCACCGGCGTAACCATGCCGATCAGCGAGGAGCAGCAGGCGGTGGCCTACACCGATCCGGTGCGCTTCGACTTCGACGCCCTCGGGCGTGACGACGACGAGGGCATTGAGGAGGCCTACATCGACCTGGCCTTCGAGGACCAGTTCCAGGTGGTGCTGGGCACCGATTCCCAGACCTACCGGATCTTCACGCTGACGAACCCGACCCGACTGGTGATCGACGTCGCCGACGACGACATCGACGACGACTGACGACGTCCTCGGGGCGTCGTCGCAGCGCTGCAACGGGGAGGACCGATCGGTCGGCTTTTGGTCGGCACTGAGGGCGCATAGCACGAACGTGTTCAGGCGCCACTCCCCCTGGTTCGCGGCGAACGGCGGTTCGTGCGTTGCGACGACGGTTCGTACCTTCGTGTCAGGGTTCGTGTGTTCTGGTCAGCGATTCGTACCTTCTTGTGACGGTTCGTACGGTGGGGGTACGTACCGTCGCCGGAAGTGCCGAAGCGTTGGTGCCAAGTGACGAACCGTCGTCGTTGGTGACGAACCGTCGTCGTTGGTGACGAACCGTCAGGCATCGCACACCGCCTCAGGAGCCACAACCTCCCTCAGACACGTTGTTTACAAGGCTGCGCCATATATACCGGTATCGGTGCGTCACAAGTGCCGGTCTCGGCACGTAACAAGTGCCGGTCTCGGCGAGAGGGGCGGCTCAGGTCAACGGCGCGGCGTTGACGCCCTCGGCCTTGCGGGGGCGGGACAGCAGGGCGTCACTGATCTCCTCAACGGTGGCGGCGCCCTCAACCACAGCGACCACGCCGGCGGTGATGGGCATGTCCACCCCGTGCGCGGTGGCCAGGTCGAGCACAGCGCGCGCAGACTTGGCGCCCTCGGCAACACCGCGCGAGGCGGCGGCGGCCTCCTCCACGCTCATTCCCTCACCCAGGCGTCGCCCGAAGGTCTGGTTGCGCGAAAGCGGCGAGGAGCAGGTGGCCACCAGGTCACCCATGCCGGCCAGCCCCGCGAAGGTCTCGGGGCTCGCCCCGAGCGCCAGGCCCAGCCGGGTGATCTCCACCAGTCCGCGAGTGATTACCGTGGCCTTGGAGTTGTCGCCGAAGCCACGTCCGGCGGTAATACCGACGGCCAGGGCGATCACATTCTTGACTGCACCGCACAGCTCCACCCCCAGCACATCGGTGTTGGTGTAGGGGCGGAAGGTTCCGGTCGCGCACAGCGCGGCCACGCGCGCGGCCACCGCCTCATCCTGCGCCGCCACCACGGTAGCGGTGGGCTGGCCGGCGGCGATCTCATCGGCCAGGTTCGGGCCGGAGACCACGGCGATGCGCCTGGCGGGCAGGGCGAGCGCCTCGGCAATGACCTGACTCATGCGCAATCCCGTCCCGGCCTCCACCCCCTTCATCAGGGAGACAACGGTGGCGTCGTCGTCCAGGCAGCCGCGCAGCGGGGTCAGCACGCCGCGGGCGGTCTGGGAGGGCACCACCACCACGACGAGCCCAGCCCCGGCGACGGCCTCCCGAATGTCCGTGGTGGCGGTGACGATGTCGGGCAGGCGCACCCCGGGCAGGTAGCGGGTGTTGGTGCCGGCATTGATCTCCTCCGCGACCTCCGGGCGGCGGGCCCAGATGACGGTAGGTGCACCGGCCTGGGCGAGCAGGCCGGCGAAGGTGGTACCCCAGGCGCCGGCGCCGATAACAGCGGCCTTGTCGACGGATACCGGGCTCATGGCTGCTGCTCCGAGGCGGTTTCGGGCTCGTCGCCGTTCTCATTGCCACCTGGGCCGCCGGGGGGCGTGCCCGTCCGGGACGGGCGCACATCGTCCGACGTCTTCGGCGGATCGGGTCGGCGCACACCGATATTGCCCTTGCCCGGATCGCCGTCGTACTTCATGTCGAAGGGACGGGGCGCCTTCTCACCACGCAGCTGCTCCACCAGCTCGGTAATGCGCCGCATGATCTCGGCGGTGGCGCCGCGCACGGCAGCGTGATCGGAGGTGTCCTCCCCGAATTCAGACAGGTCAAAAGGCTTGCCGATCAGCACGTCCACGTCCTTGCGGGGAAAAGGGCGGAAGCCACTGCCGTAGGCGCCCAGAACATCCTGCGCCCCCCACTGCCCCATGGGCAGAACAGGCACACCGGTGCGCATCGCCAGGCGTGCGGCACCGGTCTTCCCGGTCATCGGCCACTGCAGCGGGTCGCGCGAGAGCGTGCCCTCCGGGAAGATCATGATCGGGTCGCCCTCGCCAAGCCGCCGCTCGGCCTCCACCAGCGAGTTACCAGCCTTGGCCGAGTCCCGGTACACGGGAATCTGCCCGCCGGCGCGGAACACGTGCCCGAGGACGGGGATCTCGAACAGCTGGGACTTGGCCAGCGAGTAGATGGGCACATCCTCGTCCACGAGCGCGCGCATGGCGGTGAGCGGGTCCAGGTTGGACAGGTGATTGGCCACCGCGATGAAGCCGCCCTCGCGGGGGATGTTCTCCTTCCCGGTCACGTGCTGCTTAGAGACCGCCTTGAGAAAGGGGATGATCGCCCCCCGGGCCGCAAAGCGGTAGAAGGGGGTCATACGTCGTGTGGTGGGCACGCTGGCACTTTACCCACTCCCGGCGGACCCGGTGGGCCAGTATCCGCTGGTCGGATGAGGTTCGACCCTCCCGGCAGTCCGCCGCGGCCTGCCGACGCGCTTGTAGTAGACCGGTCTGCCCGCTCAGGCCAGCCGGGTGACGTTGGCGTCAAGGGCGGCGAGCTTGCTCATGAAGTGCTCGTAACCGCGGTCGATGAGGTTCACGCCCTCCACGTGGCTGGTGCCCTCCGCCGCGAGCGCAGCGATCAGGTGGGAGAAGCCGCCGCGCAGGTCGGGCACGACGATGTCCGCCCCGCGCAGCGGAGTGGGCCCGGAGATGACGGCGGAGTGGTAGAAGTTGCGCTGCCCGAAGCGGCAGGCTGTGCCACCCAGGCACTCGCGGTACACCTGGATGGTGGCGCCCATCTTGCGCAGGGCGCCGGTGAAGCCGAAGCGGTTCTCGTACACGGTCTCATGGACGATGGACAGGCCCTCCGCCTGGGTCAGGGCGACGACGAGCGGCTGCTGCCAGTCGGTCATGAAGCCGGGGTGGACGTTGGTCTCCACCACAATGCTCTTCAGGTCGCCGCCGGGGTGGTAGAAGCGGATTCCGTCGTCGCGCACGTCGAAGGCGCCGCCGACCTTGCGGAAGATGTTCAGGAAGGTGGTCATGTCGCTCTGGTGAGCGCCGTGGACGAACACGTCACCGCGGGTGGCCAGTGCGGCCGCCGCCCAGGATGCAGTCTCGATGCGGTCGGGCAGGGCGCGGTGGTTGTAGCCGACGAGCTCGTCCACGCCCTCTACGTGGATGGTGCGGTCGGTGTCCACGGAGATGATGGCGCCCATCTTCTGCAGCACGTCCACCAGGTCCATGATCTCCGGCTCGACGGCGGCGCCACGCAGCTCCGTCAGGCCCTCGGCGCGCACGGCCGTGAGCAGCGTCTGCTCGGTGGCACCGACTGACGGGTAGGGCAGGTCGATGACGGTTCCGCGCAGTCCATCGGGGGCGGTCAGGCGAATGCCCTGGGGCTGCTTGTCGACGATCGCGCCGAAGCTGCGCAGAATATCCAGGTGGAAGTCGATGGGCCGGTCGCCAATACGGCAGCCGCCCAGGTCGGGGATGAAGGCCTCGCCAAGCCGGTGCAGCAGCGGGCCGCAGAACAGGATCGGGATGCGCGAGGAGCCGGCGTGGGCGTCAATGTCGGCCATATGGGCGCTCTCGACGCTGGAGGGGTCCAGGCGCAGGATGCCCTCGGCCTGGTCGTAGTCGACACTGACCCCGTGCAGCGATAGCAGCCCGGAGACGACGTCGACGTCGCGGATCAGAGGCACGTTGTGCAGCACCGACGGTGTGGTGCCCAGCAGGGCTGCAACCATCGCCTTGGGGACTAAGTTCTTGGCGCCACGGACGGTGATTTCACCGTTGAGCGGGCGCCCGCCCTCAACCTGGAGCAGACCGTCAACCATGCGTAACCTCCGAGTGTTCGCGTCAAGATCGGGCGCCGTGGGTGAAAGCGGCGCCCCCGCACCAAGGGCGGGTGAGTCCAGCATATGCGGGCGGGCTGCGGATGGAAGTGTCCGCAGCCCGCTCACAGCGAACTCCGCCGTGTCCTTCAACTCAACGGCGTGGCCGGAATATGTGCCGACGCACGGCGCCGGAACTCACGCTCCCGGGCGCAGGAAGGGGTAGCCGATAGGCACGGGCATCTCCGCTGACCGGGCAGGGGCGACTGCTACAGCCGGCTCGTGGCGGGCCGGCAGAGTCCGCGGCTTATAGGCGGGCCGGGCATCCTCGTACGCGCGGATGGCCTCCTCGTGGGTGAGGGTGAGCGAGATGTCATCCAGCCCCTCCATAAGGGTCCAGCGCACATAGTCGTCGATCTGGAACACGGTGCGGAAGGAGCCCGCCTCGACGGTGCGCTGCTCCAGGTCCACGGTGATCTCGGTGCCGGGCTCGGTCTCCAGGATCTTCCACAGCTGCTCGGTGTCCTCCTGGCTGATGACCCCGGCTACCAGTCCCTGCTTGCCCGCGTTGCCGCGGAAGATGTCGGCGAAGCGGGGTGCGAGCACCACCTTGAAGCCATAGTCCTTCAGCGCCCACACGGCGTGCTCGCGGGAGGATCCGGTGCCGAAGTCGGGGCCGGCCACCAGCACGCTGGCCCGCTTGTAGGCCTCCTGGTTGAGGATGAAATCGGCTTCGCTCGCCCGCCAGGAGGCGAACAGGGCGTCCTCGAAGCCGGTGCGGGTAATGCGCTTGAGGTAGACGGCCGGGATGATCTGGTCGGTGTCCACCGCGCTGCGGCGCAGGGGGGCGCCGATGCCGGTGTGGCGGATGAACTTCTCCATGCGTGCTCCTCTTTCTCGGGCTCTCGGCAGTGCGGCTCAGGCGGCGAGCGCCGGCAGGTCCGCAGGAGTGGACAGGGTTCCGCGCACCGCGGTGGCGGCGGCGACTACGGGCGAGACCAGGTGGGTGCGCCCGCCCTTGCCCTGGCGGCCCTCGAAGTTGCGGTTAGAGGTGGAGGCGGCACGCTCACCGGGGGCCAGCTGATCGGGGTTCATTCCCAGGCACATGGAGCAGCCGGCATTGCGCCACTCGGCTCCGAACTCCTTGAACACCTCATCCAGCCCCTCGGCCTCGGCCTGCAGCCGGATACGGGCGGAGGCCGGCACCACGAGCATGCGCAGGCCGGGCGCCTTGGTGCGGCCCTTGATGACTTCGGCGGCGGCGCGCAGGTCCTCGATACGCCCATTGGTGCATGAACCGAGGAAGACCGTGTCCACCTTGATGTCGCGCAGCGGGGTGCCGGGCGCCAGGTCCATGTACTCCAGGGCGCGCTCGGCAGCACGACGCAGCGTCTCGTCCGCGATCTCCTCGGGGTCCGGCACCGCCCCGGAGATGGGCAGGCCCTGACCGGGGTTGGTGCCCCACGTGACGAAGGGCTCGATGTCGCTGCCCTTCAGGACGACCTCGGTGTCGAAGACGGCGTCGTCATCGGTGCGCAGGGAGCGCCAGTAGGCGACGGCGGCGTCCCAGTCCTCCCCCTCGGGGGCGTGCGGGCGGCCCTTGAGGTAGGCGAAGGTGGTGTCGTCGGGGGCGATCATGCCGGCGCGGGCACCGGCCTCGATGCTCATGTTGCAGATGGTCATGCGGGCCTCCATCGACAGTTGCTCGATGGCGCGGCCGCGGTACTCGATGACGTGCCCCTGGGCGCCATTAGTGCCGATCTTGGCGATGATGGCCAGGATGATGTCCTTGGCGCCGCTGCCGGCGGGCAGGTCACCGTCGATCAGCACGCTCATGGTCTTGAAGGGGGCCACGGGCAGGGTCTGGGTGGCCAGCACGTGCTCGACCTGGCTGGTGCCGATGCCGAAGGCGAGCGCCCCGAAGGCGCCGTGGGTGGAGGTGTGGGAGTCACCACACACCACGGTCATGCCGGGCTGGGTGAGCCCCAGCTGCGGGCCGACGGCGTGGACGATGCCCTGGTCCGCGTCGCCCAGGGAGTGCAGCCGCACCCCGAATTCAGCGCAGTTGGCGCGCAGGGTCTCAATCTGGGTGCGGGAGGTGACGTCGGCGATGGGCAGGTCGATGTCCAGGGTGGGGGTGTTGTGGTCCTCGGTGGCCATGGTCAGGTCGGGACGGCGGACCTTGCGGCCGGCCAGGCGCAGGCCCTCGAACGCCTGCGGGCTGGTGACCTCGTGGACGAGGTGCAGGTCGATGTAGAGCAGGTCCGGGGCTCCGTCGGTGCCGGGGGCGACGACGTGGTCGCGCCACACCTTCTGTGCCAGGGTCATTCCCATCGCTGCACTTCCTTTCCTAGGACGTTCCGCCCGCATGCCCGCCCGAAGTGTGCGGAACCGGCAAAGACCGGGCCGTTTTCTGACTGCACGCTACTTGAAGTCTCAGCAGTCGGAATGGCAGTATCAGATTATGGACACGTTGGGTGACATTGAAAATGGGAGTGGGGTCGGCGTCATCGACAAGGCCGCTCTGGTCATGAGCGCACTGGAGGCTGGCCCGGCCACGCTGGCGCAGCTCGTCACCGCCACTCACCTGGCACGCCCAACGGCGCACCGCATCGCCGTGGCACTGGAGTTCCACCGGCTGCTGGCCCGCGACGCGCAGGGGCGCTTCATTCTGGGACCGCGCCTGAATGAGCTCGCCTCCGCCGCCGGGGAGGACCACCTGCTGGCAGCCGCCGGCCCCGTGCTGGCGGCCCTGCGGGACAAGACCCACGAGTCCGCACAGCTGTACCGGCGTCAGGGGGACGTGCGCGTGTGCGTGGCCAACGCCGAGCGCCCCATCGGCCTGCGCGACTCCATCCCGGTAGGAGCCACCATGTCCATGCAGGGAGGCTCCGGCGCCCAGGTGCTGCTGGCGTGGGAGGAGCCCGACCGGCTGCACCGCGGCCTGGCGGGCGCCCGCTTCAACGCGACGATGCTTTCTGCGGTTCGCCGCCGCGGCTGGGCCCAGTCCGTGGGCGAGCGCGAGCCGGGTGTGGCCAGCGTGTCGGCACCAGTGCGAGGCGCCAGCGGCAAGGTCATCGCTGCGGTGTCGATTTCCGGGCCGATTGAGCGGATGGGGCGCCAGCCCGGGCGCGTGCACGGCCCCGTGGTGGCGGCCGCGGCGCGCCGCCTGTCCGAGGTTCTGCGCAGCAACGACGAGGGCTGACCTCCGGCCATCCGCCTCCCCGCCAGCCTCGCCGAGGTGGGTCGCTCTGGTTGTCGAGACCGGCACCAGTAACACGCCGAGACCGAGCGAAATGGCGTGCCGCGCCTTCCGCTGGCGTCGACTCATCCACGTACACTCGCCCCATGCGTAGGACCCTGCTCGTCACCAATGACTTCCCGCCCGTCGTCGGCGGCATCCAGTCCTACCTGGACGACTACACCCGGCGTCTGCCCGCCGCGGATCTGACCGTCCTTGCGTCAACACCCCCCGAGGGCCCCGACGCCGCCGCGACCTTCGACCGCGCGGCCGCCTTCGACGTCGTGCGCATGCCCACGCATGTCCTTCTGCCGACCCCGGACGTGCGTCGGCGCATGCAGCAACTCATCCGCGAACGCGAGATCGAGACCGTCTGGTTCGGAGCCGCCGCCCCGCTCGGTCTCCTGGGACGCGCCGCCAAGGAGGCCGGCGCCACCCGCGTCATCGCCACCACCCACGGGCACGAGGTCGGTTGGGGCATGGTGCTCGGAGCCCGCCAGGCATTGCGCCGAATCTTCCGCGAGGCCGACGTCGTCACCTACATCTCCGACTACACACTCGGCGAGCTACGCCCCCACATGCCGCCCGGCCAGGAGGTCCTGCGCCTGCCCAGCGGCATCGACGTCGACCGTTTCCACCCCGACGCCGAGGCGCGCGCCGCCCTGCGCACCCGGTACCGGCTGGGCGACGCTCCCACCGCCGTATGCGTGTCACGGCTAGTGGCCCGCAAGGGGCAGGACTCACTTATCAGTGCCTGGCCGCGCGTGGTCGAACAAGTGCCGGAGGCCCGGCTAGTGATCGTCGGCTGGGGTCCTTACGCGAAGAAGCTGGCTCTACTGCGCCGTTCCTCCCCGGTGCGGGGGTCAATCACCCTCACCGGGAAGGTGCCCTACGACGAGCTGCCCGGCCACGTCGCCATGGGTGACGTCTTCGCGATGCCCTGCCGTACGCGCGGGCAGGGACTCGACGTCGAGGGCCTCGGTATCGTCTTTCTTGAGGCCTCCGCCGCGGGGCTGCCGGTCATCGCAGGCATGAGCGGCGGGGCGCCCGAGACGGTGGTGGAGGACGTGACCGGGAATGTCGTGGACGGCCGCGACGAGGACGCGCTGGTAGCAGCCCTCGTGCGTCAGCTGACCGACCCTGCGCTGCGCGCACGCATGGGCGAGGCCGGGCGCGCGCTCATGGTCGAGAAGTGGACCTGGCCCGGGCTGGTTGACAGCCTGGTGCAGACCATCGACGCCCGGTGACGGCGCGCCTTACCGCGAAGCAGCAGCGGGCGGCCGCCGCGCTCGACTACGCGGGCGAGCTGGAGGCGCCGGCGGCTACAACGCGCAGTGCACGCAGCTCCGCGATGGCCGTCTCAAAGTCCTCCAGCGAGTTGAAGTCGGAGTACACCGAGGCGAAGCGCAGGTAGGCGACCTCATCCAGCTCACGCAGTGGGTCGAGGATCGCCAGCCCCACTTCGTGCGAGTCCACGATCGCGTGGCCCGTGCCGCGAATCGTCTCCTCCACCTTGTTGGCCAGATGCGCAAGTTGATCATCGGTGACGGGGCGCCCCTGGCAGGCACGCCTCACGCCCCGGATCACCTTCTCGCGCGAAAAGGGCTCGGTAACACCGGATCGCTTGCGCACCGACAGGCTGGCGGCCTCAATGGTGGTGAAACGGCGCCCGCATCTGGTGCACTGCCGCCGACGGCGAATCGAGGCACCATCGTCGGAAGTACGCGAGTCGACCACGCGCGAGCCGCTGTGCTGGCAGTAAGGACAGCGCACGCCGACCACCTCCGGTTGTCCGCATCACTAATACGTTAGGAGGTTATGCGCACAGCGCTTGGTCTGCAAGCGCTTACCGGCGTTGCACGAGGCGGTTCATCCCGCCGGGACGATCAGGGTCTGCCCCGGCTGCAGCGTGGAGCTGGTCAGGCCGTTCAGCTCCACAATCTGCGCCATGACCTCATTGACGTCTCCGGCGCCGGTATCCACGGCTACGTCCCACAGGGACTGGCCGGACTGGACGGTGGCCGTGGTGGTATTAACCGGTACCGACTGGAATCCGGACAGCACTATGCCGCCGGCCGCCACCAGCACCGCCGCAAGCACTACGGCACCTCCAGCCAGGAAGCGCCGCACGACGGCCGGCACAGTTGCGTCGGCCTCACTGCGCGCGGCCGCCACCCGCGCCTCACGCGTAGCCGGCGCGGCCACCCCCTGCCGCAGTTGGGCCCTGACGGACGGGTGCATGGGTGCGAGCGCTTCCAGCGACGCTTCTCTCCCGCTACCGGAGGGGGACGCCGAGTGGCGCGCCTCCACGGGACGCTCCTGGCCCGCCCTGGGCGTGAGTTCACGCTGGTGCCGTGGAGCGACTGGGCGCCGAGCTGGTCCCGCGGGCACGAGGACCTCCGCGGCAGGAGCACCACCGTCAACCACGCGCAGCCGAGGACGGCGCGAGCCCGCCGATCGTGCGGGACTCCCCGCTCCGGCGGTCGCCTCAAGGCCGGAAGCACCCGAGACCACTGACTGCGCGGACGCCCGGCCGCCCTCAATGGAAACCAGCCGCGGCCGCGGGGGCAGGGGAACGGCAAGAGCACTCATGACACCCTCCTAGAACACATGTTCGACGAACGCCTGTTCGATAGATTACCGGTAAGCGGCCGACACGTCCAGAGCACTTTCGAACACATGTTTGAGTGCTCGGATGATCGGCCGTAGGCTTACGGGACCAGGCCACCACAGGCCACCGACACGAATTCGGGCCCCTTATCCGGCACCCGCCCCCGCGGTCACCGGCAGCCCGGGAAACGAGGACAGGAGATGAGCGCAACCACCGGGCCGGAGAGCCGTCGCCGCTCGGACAAGGCCTCCGGCTCCGCCGACCTTTCCGCGCCCGTCGAGCCGGAGGCACTGCACACCCTGGACCCGCGCGCCCGCGCGGTCTACGAGTCCGTGTGCGAGGCGGTGGCCACCCAGGGCTACCCGCCCTCCATGCGTGAAATCGGCGCCCAGGTGGGCTTGACCAGCCCCTCTTCAGTCAAGCACCAGCTGGACAAGCTCGAACGCCTCGGCCTGGTGCGGCGCGATCCGAATCGGCCGCGCGCCCTGGAGGTCGTAGAGCCCACGGCTCAGCCCGCCCCCGCACCCGCGGGCTCCGACGCCGCACCGGAGCCGTCACTCCCGGTACTTCCGGGCGTTGCCGATGGCGAGGCCGTGGCCGTTCCCCTGGTGGGCCGCATCGCAGCCGGCTCACCAATCCTGGCCGAGCAAGAGGTTGAGGACGTAGTGGCGCTTCCACGTCGGCTTACCGGTGACGGCGAGCTATTCATGCTGGAGGTCCACGGTGACTCCATGATCGACGCAGCGATCTGCGACGGTGACTGGGTGGTTGTACGCGCCCAGCCCGATGCTGACAACGGTGATGTGGTGGCGGCGATGGTTGAGGACGTCGATGGCGCCTCCGCCACCGTCAAGGTGCTTTCACGCCGGGACGGGCACCAGTGGCTACTGCCACGCAATCCCGACTACGCCCCTATCCCAGGGGACGAGGCCACCATCATGGGCAAGGTTGTCACCGTGCTGCGAGCGCTCTAGGCCGCACACCGCCGCACCCTGCACGGCTCGATTGCGTCCGCCGTCGGCCGCGGCCCGCACAGCAACGTAGGAGGGGCCGACCCCATCGGGGCCGGCCCCTCCTACACCCACCTTCCAGTGGCAGGATTCTGCTACGGCGCAATCGGCACTGTGATGCCTGTAGACGCGGCCCTCACTAGAGCGCCGCGCGCCTACTCAGTAGCCCAGCCCGCGCGCCACCTCGCGCAGCCGCTCGGCGGAGGCGGTCAGCCGGTCGCGCTCGTCGAGGGTCAGGGGCAGCTCCAGACGGCGTCCAGCACCCTCACGGCCGACGATCGTGGGAACCGCCATGCACACGTCGGAGATGCCGTGCCAGTTGTCCAGCAGCGGTGAAATGGTCAGCACCCGCTGCTCATCGTTGAGAATCGCCCCAATGATGCGGGAGACGGCCAGGCCGACGGCGTAGTTGGTGGCGCCCTTGCCCTCGATGATGCGGTAGGCGGAGCGGACCACGTCATGGGCGATGCGGTCGCGCTTGGCCTGGTCAAAAACTCCGCCGTCGAGAGTCTTGCCCCACTGGGTGATCGGCACGCCGCCGATCTCGGTGGAGGACCACAGGGCGACCTCGGAGTCGCCATGCTCACCGGCAATGTATCCGTGGATGTTCTGGGTTGCGGTGCCGGTCTCCAGGGAGACGAGGTACCGCATGCGAGCCGTGTCCAGGACGGTCCCGGAGCCGAAGATCTGGTTCTCAGGCAGCCCGGTGATCTTCTTGGCGCAATACGTGACCACATCAACCGGGTTGGCCACCATCAGGAAGATGGCGTTGGGAGCGACCTCTACCAGCTTGGGCAGGATCTTCTCCATGATGCCAACAGTGGCACCGGCAAGCTCCAGGCGGGACTGGCCGGGCTTCTGCTTGGCTCCGGCAGTGACAGCGATCACGTCCGCGTCGCGGCAGATCTCCGGGTCATCAGAGCCGGATACGGCGCCTGCGGAGGTGAACTGGATGCCCTGGGCGATGTCGAGGGCCTCGGCCTCGACCTTCTCCTTAACGATGTCCTGCAGGACAACCTCGCGGGCGACGCCCTTGGTGACGCACGCGTAGGCGAGCGTGGAGCCAACCGCGCCCGCACCGATGATGGCGACCTTAGAAGGACGGCCTGAGCGAGCCGTCGGGTACGAACCTTGAGCGCTGTTGGTAATCGTGGGGTCTGACACTGTGTTCCTCCGAATCTGAACGGTTGCCAGTTTGGTGAGCTGGCCCACCCAGGAGACAGAGTACGCGGTCGGGACCGGCGCCGCACGAGTACGGGGAAAATCTCCGGGCTTCACCTGCCGGCGGCCAGCCGCCCCAGCGCACCCAGGACGACGTCGCGGTCCCGGGTAGGCCACAGCGGCGGCATGGAGCGGGCCAGGAATGCCCCATAGCGCGCCGTACGCAGCCGGGGGTCCAATACGGCGACGACGCCGCGGTCGTCCGCCCGGCGTACCAACCGCCCCGCCCCCTGCGCCAGCAGCAAGGCGGCGTGCGTGGCCGAGACGGTCATGAAGCCGTTGCCGCCAGCTGCGGTGACGGCCTCGCTGCGCGCCTGGGCGACCGGGTCGTCTGGTCGGGGGAAGGGAATACGGTCGATCACCACCAGCCGGCAGGTGCGGCCGGGCACGTCCACGCCCTGCCACAGGGACAGGGTTCCCACCAGGCAGGCGTCCTCATCGGCGGCGAAGGCCTCCACCAGGGTGGGCAGCCGGTCCTCTCCCTGCGCGTACACGTTCAGCTCGGTGCGCTCGCGCAGCAGCGCCGCGGCGTCGTCAGCGGCCCGCCGGGAGGAGAACAGGCCGAGCATGCCGCCGCGACTGGCCTCGGCCAGCACCACCACCTCCTCCAGGGCCTCCTCGGAGATGCCCGCACCGGGGCGCGGCAGGTGGGTGGGGGTGTACAGGATGCCCTGGCGCGCGTAGTCGAAGGGGGTGCCGACGTCGAGCCCCTCCCAGTCGGCGTCGGCGAGCGTGAGCCCGAGGGCCGCAGCCATGGGGTTGAAGCTGCCGCCCAGGGCCAGGGTGGCGGAGGTGAGCACGGCGGCGCGGTCGGCGAGCAGTGTGTCGGCCACCGATCCGGCCACGTCGATGGGCGCCAGGGTCAGCCGCGGCGGATCGGCGCCCAGGCGCGGGCGCTCCACCCAGGCGACGTCGCGGCGTTGGGCCACCGAATCGGAGGTCATGCGCTCAACCACGTCGGTCATGTCGGCGACCGCCGTACGAGCCAGGGCCACTCCCCCGGCCTCGGCACCCGCCTGCCCGCCGCCCTGGCTCGCCGCGCGGGCGGCGTCGCGCACGTCGGTGAGCACCTGCCGGCAGGCGGCCTCCAACAGGGTGAGGGCGTCCGCGAGCGCCGGCGGCAGCCCTTCGGCCAGGCGCCCGTCGGGCAGTTCCGCCAGCGCCAGCTGCAGGGTCTGCCCCGCCTCCTCCAATTCGTTGACCAGCACGCCGGCGTGGCGGCGGGCGGTCGCGGCCACGCGCGCGACGGCTGCGGCGGACAGGCTGGCAGTGCCCTGGGAGCGCACCCGGTCGGCGAGCTCGTGGGCCTCGTCTACCACCAGCACCTCGTGCTCGGGCAGCACGCCGGGGTTGCCGGCCACGGCGATGCCAAGCATGGCGTGATTGGTGACCACCACGTCGGCCTCCGCGGCGGCGGCGCGGGCGAGCACGGGGAAGCACTCGTCGTGCAGGGGGCAACTCGTCCCCAGGCACTCGGCGGCGGCCACGGAGGCCTGCGCCCAGGCGCGGTCGGACACGCCGGGCACCAGGTCGTCGCGGTCCCCGGTGTCGGTCTGCTCGGCCCACTGCCGCAGCCGCACCACCTGCTCGCCGAGTGTCTGCTCGGCGCCCTCGCCGATGCGGGCACGGGGCGTGGCCGCGGCAGCGGAGAAGAGGGTGTCGGCGTCGTCGTCGGGGTAGCCGCCGGCCAGGCGGTGGCGGCACAGGTAGTTCTGCCAGCCCTTGAGCAGGGCGACGGAGGGCCGTACGCCGGTGGTGCGCTCGACGGCGTCGGCGGCCAGTGGGGCGTCCTTGGTGAGCACCTGGCGCTGCAGGGCGAGGGTGGCGGTGGACACGACCGTGCGCTCTCCGGCGTCAACGGCGTGCACCATGGCGGGCACCAGGTAGGCCAGCGACTTGCCGGTGCCGGTGCCGGCCTGGACGAGCAGGTGCCCGCCGGTCTCCATGGCGTGGGATACGCGCGCCGTCATCTCGGTCTGGCCCTCGCGCGGGCTGCCGCCGAGTGCGGTCACGGCGGCGTCCAGCGCGGCCCGGGTACGTGCCTGCTCCGCCGTCGCGCCCGACTCGCCCGGGGCGGCCGCGGGGGTGCGGGCAGTTGCGGCGTCGGCGTCCTTATTCGCCCGGCCCACCGGGGCAGGCGCACTCATTTCGCGCACGGGCTCACCCGGCGGCGGGTCCGGCAACATCGACGGCGGCCAGCTCGGCCGCCAGGGCGGCGTCCACGCGGGCGACCACATGCGTGCCGGCCTCGACGTACTCGACGGCGGTGATGTCGCCGTCGGCGTGCACCCGGGAGACCAGCTCCCCGCGCGAGTACGGGATCACGACGTCCACGGCCACGTCCGGGCGCGGCAGCATGGCCTCGATGCGGTCGCGCAGCTCCGCCAGCCCCTGGCCCGTGCGGGCGGAGACGACGACGGCGCCGGGCAGGCGGGTGCGCAGGGCGGCCAGGGTGACCGGGTCGGCCAGGTCCGCCTTGTTCAGCGCGATCAGTTCGGGCACGTCCAGGGCGCCGGGGATGTCGGCCAGGACGGCGTGGACGGCGGCGATCTGCCCGAGCGGGTCGGGGTGGGCGGCGTCGACCACGTGCAGCAGCACGTCCGCCTCGGCGACCTCCTCCAGGGTGGAGCGGAAGGCCTCGATCAGCTCGTGCGGCAGGCTGCGCACGAAGCCGACCGTGTCGGTGAGGGTGTAGATGCGCCCGTCGGCGGCCTCGGCCTTGCGGACGGTGGGGTCCAGGGTGGCGAACAGGGCGTTCTGCACCATGATGTCGGCGCCGGTCAGGCGGTTCATTAGGGAGGACTTGCCGGCGTTGGTGTAGCCGGCGATCGCGACCGAGGGGATGGGGCCGCGGCGCCGCGAGCCGCGCTTGACCTCGCGGGAGGGCGCCATGGCGCGGATCTCGCGGCGAAGCTTGGCCATGCGCTGGCGGATGCGGCGGCGGTCCAGTTCGATCTTGGTCTCGCCGGGCCCGCGCGAGCCGATGCCCTGACCGCCGGCGACCCGTCCGCCGGCCTGCCGGGACATGGACTCGCCCCAGCCGCGCAGGCGCGGCAGCAGGTACTCCAGCTGCGCCAGCTCCACCTGGGCCTTGCCCTCACGGGACTTAGCGTGCTGGGCGAAGATGTCCAGGATCAGGGCGGTGCGGTCCACGACCTTGGCGTCCACCACGTCCTCCAGCGCACGCCGCTGGGAAGGCGCAAGCTCGCCGTCGACGACGACCGTGTCCGCGCCGGAGTCGGCGACCATCTGAGCCAGCTCCTTGGCCTTACCAGACCCGAGGTAGGTGGCCGGATCGGGGTGGTCGCGGCGCTGGATGAGCGCATCAACCACTTCACTTCCGGCGGTCTCAGCCAGAGCGGCGAGTTCGCGCAGGGAGGTCTCGGCATCCTGGGCGGCAGTGGTGTACGCGGCGCCGCTGACCACCGGAGCGCCGAGGGCGGCGTGGGTGCCGGCGTTGGGGTGGGCGCTCGCATTGGCGTACGCGACAACCGCACCGGACTGGGGCAGTTCGAGGCCGACGAGGATGACGCGCTCGAGACGAACCTGCCGGTACTCGACCTCGCTGATGTCCTCCTGATCGGTGGACAGTCCCGCCACGCGGCGGGTGCCGGCGCGGGCCTCGCGTTCCAGGGCGCCGGCGTCGGACTCGTGGTACTGCCGGTGCCCGGCGGTGGAGGCCAGGGCGGTGCCGGCGCGGGAGCGGACCCGGGAGGCGAGCGCCGCGGCGGGGTCGGTGTCACCAAGAAGACCAGCGTCGTTGTCGGCGGCGACAGTGCCGTCGGCGCTGTCAGTGACGGCGGGGAGGGCGTGGTCGGCGGAGTGGCTGTGATGCTGAGTGTTATCCATGCGGGTTCAGATCCTACTGCCCACCCTCCGCCTTGCCGAGCGCCCGCGGGCCCCGTTCGCCGTAGGCGGTCGCACCGGCCGCAGCCGCGCCGATACGCTCAGGCGGTGAGCTCCCGCGAGTCCGACATGCCGCAGGCCGACGCCGTCGCCTCGGCCGACAGCCCCGCCGCGGCTGATTCCGCCTCCTTCACAGGCTCCGCCGCGGCCCCGGGGGCGCCGCCGCCCCCGCCGCCGTCGCTGCGCGCCCTGGCGACCACGCCGGTGGGGCGCCTGGCCACAGCGATGCTGGTAGTGGAGCTGCTGGCCGGCATGCAGACCTACATCAACCAGACGGTGCTGCCGCTGGTGGCCACGGACCTGGGCGCCCGCGCCCACTACGGGCTGGTGACGGCCGCCGCCATGGTGCCGACCTTCCTGACCATGCCGCTGGGCGGCACCATGCTGGCCCGCTGGCGGGCCGACCGGCTGATGACGACGCTCACCGCCGTACTGGTGGCGGGGGCCGTCACCGGGGCGCTGGCCCCGGGCGTGGGGGTGTACGTGGCCGGCGAGGTGCTGCGAGGTCTGGCCGCCGGGGCACTCGCGACGGTGAGCATGGGCGTGCTGGTGGCGGGGCTGCCGGAGGCGTGGCGGCGGCTGTTCCTGGCGGCCGGCTCGGCCACCTGGATCGTGTCCTCCGTCCTCGGCCCGGGATATGCGGCTGCGGTCTCCGAGGCCTGGGGATGGCGGTGGGCGCTGGTCGCCTACGTGCCGCTCCTGGTAGCGGCCAGGCTGGTGATGGCACGTGCGATCCGGGGCCTGCATGTGGACGACGACGAGGCCCGTCCCCCGCTGGTGCCGGCGCTGGCAATGGCAGTCGGGGTGGCAGGGATCGGTGCGGTGCCGGCGGCGTCGGCGTGGTTCGTGCCCGTCGGGGCGGCCGGACTGGCGGCGGTGACGTGGGCCTGCGCCCGGGTGTTCCCCGCCGGGACCATGCGCCTGGCGCCGGGACGGCCCGCGGCGCTGGCCATGCTCGCCTGGCTGTGCGCCGCCTATTTCACGCTGGACTACCTGGTCTCACCCGCCGCCCACGACGTGCTCGGACTGGGGCCGAATGCAGTCGGCTGGGCCCTGACCTGCGCGGGGCTGGCCTGGTCGTCAATCGCCATCTGGACGGCGGCGCACCCTGCCCGCGCCCCGCGCCGCTTCCGGATGCGGATCGGCATGGGGGCAGCGTGCTTCGCTATCGGCGGGACGCTCATGACCCTCGCCTTCGCCGACATTGCGCCCTGGTGGTGCCTGCACGTGGGCTTCGCCACTGCCGGGACCGGGATGGGGCTGACGAATCAGGACACGATGATCCGCTGCGTGACCGCCCCAGAGGACTTGGGCGGAGCGCCGGACGGCATCTCCGAGGCACGCATCGCCACCTCCGTGACTGTGGCGAATGCCGCCGGCGCAGCCACCCTGGGAACCCTGGCGACCACTTTCGTAGCGCCGTCGGCAGCGGGCGTGCAGGCGGACCTGCTGGTGCCGACCACGGCGGCGCTCACCGTGGCGCTTGCTGTCACCCCGCTGCTCGCTCGCAGGGCGGCCTGAGCGGCGCCTGCAACTGCCCGGGACTACTCGCGCCCGGCCCGGTAGTGTCGGGCGGGTGAGCGAGCAGCACTACTTCACCGCCTCCCCCGACTCCCCCGCCGAGGAGCGGCGGCACCACTTCGTCATCCGTGGCACCGAGCACGACGTGACCACCGCGTCCGGCGTGTTCTCCGCCGACCGGCTGGACCTGGGCACGCGAGTACTGCTGCGGCAGGCGCCGCAGCCGCCGCAGACGGGCACCTTCCTGGACCTGGGCTGTGGCTGGGGACCACTGACCCTGGCCCTGGCGGACGCCGCCCCGCAGGCCACCGTGCTGGCCACGGATGTCAACGAGCGCGCCGTGGAGCTCACCGGCCGGAACGCCGCCGACGCCGGGCACAGCCGTGTGCGGGCCGTGCTCGCCGACGCGCTGCTGGAGGAGCTGCGCAGCTCCGGCACCCGGTTGGACATGATCTGGTCCAACCCGCCGATGCGGATCGGCAAGCCCGCGCTGCACGCGATGCTGGCGGACTGGCTGAGGCTGCTCGCGGACGACGGCGAGGCCTGGCTCGTGGTGCAGAAGAACCTCGGTGCGGACTCGCTGGCCAAGTGGCTGGGCGACCAGGGCTGGAAGGTCGAGCGCGAGGCCTCCTCGAAGGGCTACCGCGTCCTGCGCGTAACCCGCTGACCCCACCACCCCTGCCCCGCCCCTCGCCGAGACCGGCACTAGTAACACACCGAGACCGGTCGAAATCGCTCGCCGCGACCGGCCGCTAATCAGGCCCCACCGCTCCCTCACTCCCACATTGCGCCAGTAGGAGCCGTGTTCGTGATCGCCGGACAGGGTTGCCGCGCATCGTCTCGGGGGTATAGTTACTTCCGGTTTTGAACACTCATCGGAGAGGCTGAGGGGCGGACATGACCGAGTCATTCCCGTTGCAACCGTCGCCCGGCGCGGTCCTCACGGGCCAGGCGGCCGCACAACAGCTAACGGCCATGGGGCTCGATGCAGGCCTCCTGGCCGAGGCGTGTCACGAGGGTCTTCAGGCCGCCATCAACCAACACACGCCATTCGATCCGGTTATTGCCTTCGGCTTTGAGCACTGGGCGAAGACCGTCAGCGCTGTACGTAAGTATCTGGACAGCCTCGGCTGGCGGGCCCACGACCGCGCCAATGCGCCCCGCTCGGTTAGCCCTAACAAGGATCTGACCGCCATTGCCGCTATGGGAGGGAACGCCAACACCGGAAACCCGGACAAACGGCCCGCCAACGCGAGAAGCAAGGGCACTGTCTTCCGCGACGAAGTTGACGACAATGCCGCCCTCTCGCACATTCAGCTTGCCCACCAGCCCGCCCTCGACTTATCCGAAGGCGTAACAACCGCTGATGCCGCCGTGGCCCGGGGTATTCCACTACACACCTGGATACTGTTGTATTTCTGGGATCGCACTGAGAACGTGCTTCGCTGCGAACTCTCGCTTCCCATCGCATGCGACGACGGCATCATCACGCAATGGCATACCCGCATCATTCTGCCGGAAGCACCACTGGAGCCCGCTGGTCTCGAGGCCATCCCACAGCGAGGGCCCACCGACGACGTCGACTTCGACGTGGTGGCGCTGTAACGCCCACCCCAGTGGCATCGACTCAATCACGACATGTCCATCCACCCCACACGTGTCACAATCGCCCGCGAACGCGGCGGATTGTCCCGGCTAGACCTGGCCACCGCCGTCGGCGTGAGTACTCGTACTCTCGCAAACTGGGAAGACAGCGGCGCGCCCGACACCAGGGCCGACGCGCTCTCAACTGCCACCGCACAACCCGTGGCATTCTTCCAAACTAATCCGGCCGCTGCGGTGACCGATGATCTGATATTCTTCAGAACGCGCCGCCGTACGAGCGCAGCTCTCCTACACCGGGCCACCGCCCTCGGGGCTCTGGGAATGGAAATGTTCAACGAGATGAGCCGGCGACTTGGCCTGCCTGTGCTTGCGCTGCCGGAACTCGATCCGAGCCTGTCCCCTCAAGCGGCGGCTGAGGCGGTGCGCCGACAATGGGCCTTAGGCGACTTCCCACTGCCGAACCTCGTACAGCTTGTTGAGTCCCATGGCATTCGGGTGCTGGGGATCCCGGCGGCCGAGCAGGACGTCGACGCCTTCAGTTTCTGGGGTCAAGATGCACGCCCATACGTGTTCCTCGCCCGCCGGAAGACGCCGGAGCGGTCCCGCTTTGATCTCGCCCACGAGCTCGGACATCTCCTGATGCACTCCAGCACAAAGACCGACGCCGCCACAGACCGGGAGTTGGAACGGGAGGCCAACGTCTTCGCAGCAACGCTCTTGCTCCCGCCCGATTCCGTACGCGCTATGATGCCCTCCGCCCCACCGCTGGACGCAGTTGTTGCGCTCGCCCGTCATTTCGGCACTTCCGCCGTCGCCGCGGCACACTCAGTCCACGATGTCGGAAGAGCTTCTGATTGGGGACACCGCCAACTCATGGCCGAACTCACCCGCCGCGGTTTTGAAACCGGTGAGCCCGGCAGCTCACTCCCCTATGAGCGCTCACGGATCCATGACGCCCTGGTGAAACATCTGCGCCAGTCTCGGATAACGACGACTGCCTGGGCGCGCGCCATCGGCCAGCGCCCCGACGATGTCGCGGCCTTTACCCTCGGACAAGCGCTGTCAGTCGCACCCTAAGCCCTGATCTGCCCGCGCCCAAACGCGGAACCCATCTACAGTCCCATGACCTCCCCGCGCAGGAAGGTGACCGCCGTGCCCGCGAGCATGCACCGCTCACCGTCGACTGCGCAGCGCACAGGCGAGGAAGGCCATCTCGTGCCGGCCCTCGTTTCGGCGCACGGTCAGGCGGACGCTGGGTTACCGGCGCAGGGACAATCGGCGAAGGCGTCGACGCTCGTGGGCCGGAATCCAGCGACGGCTACCGGCCGCGCTCTCGCACGGTTCCCGTGGGGACGACGGCGATCCCGCGACGACGTAGTGCGGCGGCCAGCACTCCGCAGCCCTGCTTGAGCTCGCCGCTATGAGTGCCGTCGTAGATGGTGCGCACGCCGCATGCGGGGCTGCGCTCCTGCAACACCGCAGCTGGACATCCCATATGTGCCGCTACCGCGGCGGCCGCATTGGCACCCTGAATGAATGCATCGGTGACGTCCTCGCCGTCGCGGGTGATCACCCGGGCGTGCCCGTCGAGAACATCCTCACCGTCACCGCCGACGATCTCGGCAGGCGACCGCGGGATGGGCAGACCGCCCATCAGCTCGGCGCACAGCGGCAGGGCGAGTCCCTCGGCAGCCAGGCCAGCGATGTCGCGATCGGGCTTCGCACCGCCGTCGTACCGGCACTTGAAGCCGGCCAAACAGGCGCTTACGAGCAGCGGGCCGCCCTGAACGGAAGAATTCACGGTGACTAGCCTAGTGGCCCGTGGAAGTTCGACGTCGAGCGCGCCACGGCCCGAGGCGGAAGCCGGATGGCGGGCTATCATCATTGTGGTAACGACTCGTTTTGTTCTTCATGTCTCTCAAGCCGACCGTTGGCCAGCCGCACTAAGCAACCGCGCCAATATGACCGAACTCGGCTTCGCTGAGGCCATCACGGTAATGGTCAATGGAACGGCGATTTACGCGATTCAGGGCGCCAACGACTGGACTTCCGCAATGGAACGAGCCGCTGCCGCCGGCGGCACCTTCGAGGTTTGCTCACGTTCGGTTGCCAACCACTCTCTTCCGGTTGAGAGCCTGCCACCCTGGTTCCGTGTCGTACCGGCAGCGATACCAGCCATAGCGGAACACGTCCGCGCCGGGGCGACCTATATCAAGCCCTAGCACCCTTGGCAGGCACGATGGCCGCTGACCCGCTTGAGCCGGTCTCGGTGCGTTACAAGTGCCGGTCTCGGTGCGTTACAAGTGCCGGTCTCGGTGCGTTACAAGTGCCGGTCTCGGCGATTAAGCAAGCGGGGCGGCGCCGGAGAACCGGCACCGCCCCGCCCTGCGGAATTTCACCCGATCCGGTAAGACCGGCGCGCGCCTACGCCGAGTGCGGAGATGCGGGCGCCTTGCGGGAGGTCAGCACCTGGTCGACGATGCCGTACTCCTTGGCGGCCGCAGCCGTCAGGATCGTGTCACGCTCGAGATCGGCGTGTACCTTCTCCACCGGCTGACCGGTGTGAGACGCCAGGGTCTCCTCCAGCCACGTGCGCATGCGATCGATCTCGTTGGCAATGATCTCGATGTCACTGGCCTGGCCCTGCACGCCCTCCATGGCGGGCTGGTGGATGAGCACGCGCGCGTTGGGCAGCGCCAGGCGCTTGCCGGGCGAGCCCGCGGCCAGCAGCACGGCGGCCGCGGAGGCGGCCTGCCCCAGGCAGACGGTCTGCAGCTGCGGCTTGATGTACTGCATGGTGTCGTAGATGGCCGTCAGCGCCGTGAAGGAGCCGCCGGGGCTGTTGATGTACATGGTGATCAGGCCGTCGGGGTCCTGCGACTCCAGGACCAGCAGCTGGGCCATGATGTCGTCGGCGGAGGCATCGTCGACCTGCACGCCCATGAAGACGATCCGGTCCTCGAACAGCTTGGCGTATGGGTCCTGCCGCTTGAAGCCATAGGCGGTGCGCTCCTCGAACTGGGGCAGCACGTAGCGGGCCTGCGGCAGCGACTGCGGGTTAATGCCCGCAGCCTCGACCTGCCTGGCAACGGCGTCGAAGTAATGGCGAGAGCTCGTCATGTCAGTTCTCTCCGTTCTGGGTGCCGATCTCGCGGCTGGAGCTCACGATGTGGTCAACAAAGCCGTAGTCCAGGGCCTCCTGCGCGGAGAACCAGTGGTCGCGGTCGGAGTCGCGGATGATCTCCTCAACCGTGTGTCCGGTGTTCGCGGCAGTGATCTCGGACAGCTCCTGCTTCATCTTGATGATCAGGTCGGCGTTGATGCGAATATCGGTGGCCGACCCGCCCGCACCGCCGGAGGGCTGGTGCATGAGCACCCGGGTGTGCGGCGTGATGTAGCGCTTGCCCCGCGCACCGGAGGAGAGCAGGAACTGCCCCATAGAGGCGGCCAGGCCGGTGGCGACCGTGACGACATCTGGCTGGACGTACTGCATGGTGTCGTAGATGGCCATGCCGGCGGTGACGGAGCCACCCGGGGAATTGATGTAGAGGTAGATGTCCCGCTCGGGGTCCTCGGCGGCCAGCAGCAGCATCTGCGCGCAGATGGCGTTGGCGTTGTCGTCGCGCACCTCAGAGCCGAGCCAGATGATGCGTTCCTTGAGCAGGCGGTTGTAGATGGAGTCGGTCAGGCCCAGGCCCGTACCGGATCCGTCGGCGGCGGCCGGAGTGATGGCCGCCGGGGGCGTGTGGAGCTCGCTCACGTCAGTCCTTCCGTGTTCGGTGATGCCAACGCTAACCCGCCACTCGCCCAGCGCATGCCCAGGATCGGAGGCTTTTCGCTTACGGCCCACACAACGACGGCGCGGATCGCCACTTCGCCCCGCCACGGACGGAACCCGACCAGCCGCAGTGTGCCCGAGGCCACCGGCTCGCCGCCCCGCGATGCGAGTAGCCTCGGCTACAGGATTTGAAACGGCTCTACCGGGGATAAATGCTCCCGTCCGCGAGCGCGTCGAGTCCCAACATGCACGTGTAAGCCGAGGAAGGAAAACCGCCATGCCCACCACGCCCGTCTCCGAGTCCCTGTTCCGCCTCGGCCTGAATGAGGCCCTGCCGGTCAGCGAGGAGGCGACGACCTCCCGCGTGGTGGTCAACAACGCCGTCCTGCGCACCGTCATCTTCACCTTCGACGCCGGCCAGCTGCTCACCGAGCACGCCTCCACCAAGGCGGTGGTGGTCACGCTGCTGGAGGGCGAGATGGACTTCACCGTGGCCGGGCGCACCGAGCGCATGCGCGCCGGCGACGTCATCTACCTGGCCCCGAACGACCGCCACGCCCTGACCGCCGTCACCCCTTGCCGGATGCAACTGGTGATGGTGGAGCTCGATGATCGGAGCAGCAGGAACTAACCACCCAACCCGGCTCTTGGGGTTTGCGGGTGCAGTGGTTCGCACCCAGGGCGCCCGGGCGCACACGCACGGCACTCCAGACACG
>NZ_PIZD01000049.1:20388-35332 GCF_010365615.1 Actinomyces sp. 565 | reverse complement strand
GTCCGCGCCTTAAGGCGCGGACCCCCCCTCTTACGCGGTATGTGCAGACGTCACTCGGCGTCGTCGGCGCTTTCCGCGGAGGAGCCGGAGTCGGCGGACTCGTCCGCATCGGCCGGGGAAACGACGACCTCGTCCGCCGCCTCATCTGCCTGGTCGGCAGCAGCCTCGGCCGCGGCGGCCGCATTGGCCTCGGCGTCGAGCTCGTCGGAGCCGATGAACTCGGTCAGGTCCACGGTCTGGCCATTGGAGTCCTTCACCGTCACCTGACGCAGCCCCATCGCCAGGGACTTGTTGCGGGCAACCTCTGAAACGAAGGCTGGAATCTGGCCGGCCTGCTGAGCGCCCTGCATGAACTGCGCCGGCTCCATGCCGTACTGCTGAGCCGTCTGCATGAGGAACTCCAGCAGCTCGTCCTGGGTGACGGACACGTCGAGCGACTCGGCCAGCACGTCCAGCAGGATCTGATCGCGCACCCCGGAGGTGACGTCGTCGCGGATCTCGTCGGCGTGCGGATCGCCCTCGGGCTTGCCCTCGGCCTGGAGATGCTGCTTGATCTCATCCTCAACCACGGACTCCGGCACTTCGAAGCTGACCGCCTCGCGCAGGCGCTCCAGCAGGGCGTCGCGGGCGGCAATCGCCTGGTCCCCGGTCTTGCGCTCGGCCGCCTGACGGCGCAGGTCCTCGCGCAGCTCGTCAACGGTGTCGAACTCGGAGGCCATCTGGGCGAACTCGTCGTCCACCTCGGGCAGCTCACGCTCCTTTACGGCGGTGGCGGTGACGGTAACGTCGGCCTCCTCACCGGCGTGCTCACCGCCGGCGAGCTTGGTGGTGAAGGTGGTGGAGCCGTCGGTCTTCAAGCCGGTCAGTGCGTCATCCAGGCCCTCAAGCATGTTGCCCTTACCGATCTCGTAGGACACGCCGGACACGGAGTCGACCTCCTCGCCGTCGATGACGGCCTTGAGGTCAATGGTGACGAAGTCTCCGGTCTTGGCGGCACGCTTGACGGACTTCAACGAGCCGAAGCGAGCCCGCAGGTTGTCCAGCTCGCTGTCCACATCAGCGTCGGTGATCTCGACGGCGTCCACCGTCACGTCCAGCTCGCCCAGCTCGGGCAGCTCGAACTCGGGGCGCACGGTGACCTCGGCGGTGAAGACCAGCTGACCTCCCTGGGGGCCGGTCACGTTGACGAGCTCGGTGACCTCAATGTCCGGCTGGCTCAGGGGCACGCGTCCGGACTCGTTGATGGCGTCCCGGTAGAAGTCGGGCAGCTTGTTGTTGACGGCCTCCTGGATGACGGAGGCGCGGCCCACACGCTGGTCAATGATGCGCGGCGGGACGTGCCCGCGACGGAACCCCGGGATCTGGACCTGTGAGCCGATCTCCTTGTAGGCGGCGTCGAGGCTCGGCCCCAGCTCCTCGTAGGGGACCTCCACGGTCAGCTTGATGCGCGCGGGGTCAAGGTTCTCGACGGTACTTTTCACGGGGTTCTACTCCGAATGCTTGGATGCGGCTGGTGGCGCGGGACCGGAAGGGTCCCTGCGGACGCCCTGGTGCGGCGTCAATTCCGGGCCATCCTAGGGCACGGCCGCGGCCAGGTGACAAATGAGCCCACCCACAGCAGGCGGGAACTGCTCACATTCACGCCGGGCGCTGGCCATGCCACCGCACCTCACGCCCCCTGGACGACAGGCACGCTACGCCCGCCTACCACCTTGGCAAGCACACCGGCCGGGACGACGGCGACCTCCCGCACCCCTGCCACCGTGCGCTCATGTACCGTGCGGGCCTCGGCGTCGTCGGCCCCGGTGAAGCGGATCGTGACGCGCGGCTGGCCGCGCACGACGTCGACCTGGAAGGCCTCCAGCGTGGTCGACCAGGTCACGGCAGCGCGGGCGGCGGACTCCACCTCCTGCGGACCGTGGCCGGGCAGCAGGTTGGTGACCGTGAGGATGGTGCGATATGAGGGCATGAGGTCAGCCTATGGCGCGGGCCGCCGCCGTCACGCGCGCCCGAGTCAGGCCTTCACCCAGCCGCGGCGCAGTGCCAGTGCGTGCCCGGCGTAGCACAGGGCCACGAAGGGCACGGTCCAGTACAGGGCCGAGCGCTGGCCGGGGTCGAAGACGATCAGGATGCAGGATGCGGCCGAGCCGATGAAGGCCGCCAGCGGCACCCACGGATAGCCGGGGGTGCGGTAGCCGAGCTCGGCGGGGCTGTGCCCGGCGTCGATCCAGCGGCGTCGGAAGACGAACTGGCAGGCAGCGATCGCCATCCACACAATCACTACCGCGAGCCCGGAAATGGACACCAGCACCAGGTAGACGGTGTCGGCGGCCACCACGGAGCTGAGCAGAGCCAGCAGTCCGCCCAACATGGACAGAGCCAGCGCCACCACGGGCACGCCCCGCATGTTGGTGCGGGCGACGATCTCCGGCACGGTCCCCTCGTTGGCCAGCGACCACAGCATGCGGGTGGAGGCGAACAAACCGGAGTTTGCGGCGGACAGGATCGCGGTGACGATCACGATGTTCATGATGTCGCCCGCGTGGGGCACGCCGATCATGTCCAGCACCGTGACGAAGGGCGAGTTGTCCACACCAGCGTCCCGCCAGGGAATGAAGGCGGCCATGACCACGATCGAGCCGATGAAGAACACGGTCAAGCGCACCAGGGTGGTGCGGATGGCGCGGGGGATGTTGCGGCCGGGGTCAGCGGTCTCCCCCGCGGCTACACCAATCAGCTCGGTGCCGGAGAAGGCGAAGTTGACCGTCAGCATGGTGGTTAGCACCGCCCCGAAGCCGTTGGGGAAGGCTCCGTCGCGCATGAAGTTGCTCAGCCCCGGAGAGGAGGAGCCATCGGACATGGGGATGACGCCGATGATCGCCAAGCCGCCGAGCACGATGAAGGCAATAATGGCGAAGACCTTCACCCCCGCCAGCCAGGACTCGGCCTCGGCGAATACCCGCACCGAGAACACGTTGGTGGCGAAGACCACCACAATGAAGATCGCCGACCACATCCACACCGGCGTGGCGGGGAACCAGTGCCGCATGATGGCGCCGGCTGCGGTGAACTCCGAGCCCAGCGCGATGGTCCAGGTCAGCCAGTACAGCACCGCCACCACGAACCCGGTGCCGGGACCGATCAGCTCCTTGGCGTACACGTGGAAGGCACCGGTCCAGGGCATGGCCACGCTCAGCTCACCCAGGCACAGCATGACCAGGTAGACCAGCAGCGCGCCGACGGCGTAGGCGATCACGGTTCCCAGCGGGCCGGCCTGGCTGATGGTGTAGCCGGAGGAGACGAAAAGGCCTGTGCCGATGACCCCGCCGAAGGAGATCATCGTCAGGTGGCGCGAGCTCATCTTGCGCTGCAGGCGGTCGTGGTTGCGTGCCGACTCAGCGTCGGTCGGCGGCGCCTCGGGCGGCGTCCAGGCCGCGGAATGCGATGGCGGGGGTAGTGGTGATGAAGGCGGCGGTGGGGATGAGGCTGCCGGTCCGGGAGGATCGGCGACGGTGTCGGGTTCGAGTGCCATGGGGGCTTCCTGAGAGAGGTCCGGGCAGGTGCGTCTGGTCTTCCCGGCTAGGGTGGGTATGCCGTCGGCGTGCGGCGGCCGCGAACAGGGTCGGGAGGGAATCGATATGAGCGACGCACTAACGAGACTACTGGCCAGGCGGGGGACGATCGTCCTTGACGGCGCGATGGCCACCGAGCTGGAGAAGCGGGGCGTGGACACCTCCGGGCCGTTGTGGTCCGCGCTGGCCATGCGCGACGCACCCGACGCGGTCCTGGACGTGCACCGCGCCTACTTCGCCGCCGGCGCCGACGTGGCCACGACCAACACCTACCAGGCGAATCTGGACGCCTACCGGCGCGCGGGCCTGAGCGAGGACGAGGCCGAGGGCATGGTGCGCCAGGCGGTGCGGCTGGCGCGCCGGGCCCGCGACGAGCACGCGGCGGCCACCGGGGGCCACGGCCTGGTAGCGGGTTCGGTGGGGCCCTACGGCGCCTATCTGGCCGACGGCAGCGAGTACACCGGCGCCTACACGCGCACGGATGAGGACTTTCGCGCCTTCCACCGCCCGCGGCTGCGGCTGCTGACTCAGGCGGGCGTGGACGTGCTGGCCCTGGAGACAATGCCGCAGGGACCGGAGATCCGCGCACTGCTGGGGCTGCTGCCCGAAGTGGCTCCGGGCGTGCCCGCGTGGCTGTCGCTGTCGGTGCGCGACGACGGCGCAGCCCTGCGCGACGGCACGCCACTGGAGGACGTGGCGGCCTGGGCGCGGGAAACCCCGCAACTACGGCTGCTGGGGGTCAACTGCACTCGCCCGGAGACTGCGACGACGGCGCTGAGCCTGCTCGGCGGCCTCAGCAGTGTGCCGCTGGTCGTCTACCCGAACTCGGGTGAGGAGTATGACGCCGAGGCCAAGACGTGGTCCACCGGCAGCGGCGGCACGGGGCACGGAGACGACCTGCTGGCCAGCAAACTGCCTGCCTGGGAGGCACTGGGAGCCCGTGCCGTCGGCGGCTGCTGCCGCACCACCCCGGCCCAGATCCGGGCGCTGGCGGCCGCGGTGGGAGAGCCGACGGCGTAGAAGCCTGAGAACGTCGGGGGAAGCGCGCTCCGAGGTCCGGGGGACGCGGCCCGAAGACCACGGCAGCCCCGGTCGGCAACGTGATCACCTGCCCCGTACCCGCGGTGCCTGGTGCGACACCTTTGCACGGCGACGATTACCACTGCCGCACCCGTGACCGGTGCCCGCGGTGCCTGTTGCGACGCTTTGCACCCTGCTACGACGCTTTGCACCCTGGTGTGCGGCAAATACCCGTACACCAGGGTGCAAAAGCTCGTACTAAGAGACGAAAGCTCGTAGCAGACAGCCGAGGCGCCTCAACGCGAGGACCATGACGCCACTACCGAGCTAGCTGCCGCCAGACGATTACGTACACCGCACACAGCGCGATGGTGCCGAGGTATCCCAGGAAGGCCAGCACGTGCGCCTTGCGCAGGTGGTGAATGTTGGACGTGGTCTGCCCCGGGGGCGGGAGTAGCCCAGCCAGGAGCGCAAACATGGCGGAGCCGGCACCAATGAAAAGTCCCACGGGAGGGACCAGGGAGCCGATTCCAGCGGGCAGGACGAGCACGCAGCCCAGCGGCAGCAGGAATGCGCTCCACCCGATGCAGGCGCGCGTATGCCCCTTGTCAAAGGCGTCGGATGACAACAGTATGCAGGCAAACATCAGCGCGACCGCTACGAGGCTGACCGGCTTCCCAATGATGAACAGCGGCTCGCCCTGTTCGTCCCGCAATGCGTCAGACGACGTTGCATAGGTCGCCACCACGATCGCTACGTAGACCACTGCAACCCCGACGTAGATCAGCGCAGCCCCGGCGCCCGCCCGGCGAAGCCGGTGCAGCCCCGTGCCGTGGCGCTTGTCGCCGCGCAGTACACCCATTGCGAGTGCATCGAAGCTACCCAGGGCACCCACCAGCGCACCGATCGGCAGCGCGGCGGGGTTGTGCCGGTTCAGCACCCCACAGGTGAAGCCGGCGATCAGCGGCACGCCGGACAGCGCCACGCCCATCGCGCGTCGTCTACCCTGCAGCAGTTCAATGCAGGCAAAGGCAGCCGCGACGCCGACAACGATCAACAGTCCCGACAACACGGTGACGACTGTATGCGATCACCCGGCAAAGCAGAGCCTGGAGAACCCGCCGCGGCGCCGGACAGCCGCCCGCGGTGCCTGGTGCGACGCTTTGCATCCTGCTGCGACGCTTTGCACCCTGGTGCGCGGCAAATACCCGTACACCAGGGTGCAAAAGCTCGTACTAGGAGACAAGAGCTCGTAGCAGACGCGACGTAGACGCGAGGACGCCCGCGAGCGAGCTCGCGGGCGTCCTCGTCGTCGGGGTATTCGGCCTGACGGCCTCTTACTCCCCCCTCTGCGAAGGTCTCATGAGCAAGCTCATGGACCTTCTTATCGTCGGGGTGGCGGGATTTGAACCCACGATCTCCTGCACCCAAAGCAGGCGCGCTACCAAGCTGCGCCACACCCCGTGTAAACGCCTGCGACCGCCACCGGAGTCCGGGGCGGCCGCGCGCTCACCGAGCGGGTGACGGGAATCGAACCCGCGCCATCTGCTTGGAAGGCAGAGGCTCTACCATTGAGCTACACCCGCATGGGACGGACCCTGGCCCGCCGCTACTGCATCGTCACCGACATAGCCGGGACGTCAGGACTTTACTGCTCTTATCAGTCCTCGAGGAGGCCGGTCCGGTAGGCCTTCGACAGCCGTCCGGGCACCGCGATCTTACGACCGCCGACACGAACCGTCTGGAGCTCAGGCAGCTTGGCCTTCCACTGCGAACGACGGTTACGGGTGTTGCTGCGGGACATCTTCCGCTTCGGCACTGCCATGCGCCCGCTCCTCTCAAACTCGTGGGGCTGCCCGCTCACGGGCAACCCGAAGAATAGTTGACCAGGGGTCACCCTAGCGGCTCGACCGGAGTCCATTCCAGCCAGCCTGCGCCGTAAGACGTGTGAGATCAGTCCCGTCCAACTGGCGGTGGCCACAGCTCCACGGCGCTCGCAGCTCCCCCGGGCTATACATAGAGCCATGACCGCCCCACCGCCCTCCCCTGCCGCTGGCGCCGCCATTGTCACGCCGGCACGCGGCGAGCAGCCGGAGATCGACCTGGAGGTCAAGCGCTCCCACTTCCTAGGGCGCGCCGCCCGCACCGACGACGAGGCGGCCGCCCGTGCCTTCATCGCCTCCGTCCGCTCCCGCTACCCCGACGCCCGCCACCACTGCAGCGCCTTCGTCGTCTGCGTGCCCGGGGCGCAGCCGATTGAACGCTCCAGCGACGACGGCGAACCCTCGGGCACGGCGGGGCAGCCGATGCTGGATGTGCTGCGCGGCACGGGCCTGAGCAACACCACGGTTGTAGTCACCCGCTACTTCGGGGGCACACTGCTGGGCACGGGCGGCCTCGCCCGGGCCTACTCGCAGGCCGCCGCACAGGCCCTGGCCGCCGTCTCCCGCACCCGCTTGGACACCCGGCACCTCTGGCACGTGCGCGTGCCAGTAGCAGAGGCCGGACGCCTGGAGGCACAACTGCGCGGGCAGGGCGGGCCGCAGGGCATTGGGGTGGAGGACACCCAGTGGCAGGCCACCCATGCAGTCCTCACCCTGTCCACCCCCACTGCCGACGCCACCGCGCTCGCAGCGCAGTTGTCCGCACTGACCGGCGGGGCCGCGGCTGCCGAGCCGGCCGGCAGCCGCGTGGTTGAAACGCCCCTTTCCGGGGCCTGAGCGCGCCTGCCGGCCCCGCACCGCGCGTGGCACGCGCTGCACGAACAAGCAGGCGCAATGAAGCGCATTTCACCATTCGATCGAGTTGACAGCCGCGCCGACCCAGGCGCTACTGTGTCGCCAGCGGATCGGGTTAGCGCTCGTCGTCGGATCGATTCCGCAAGCTTCGGCAGTACCAGCAAGAGGAGGACCCCATGACGGCCAACCACGTCATGTGCGTGATGTCCCCTCGCTGCTGCCAGTGTCGGTAGAGCGCCAGGCCATGACATTGTGCGCGCGCTGATGCGCGCATGCCCGGCGCTCGGGGCCTCCTGCCAGTGCCCCTCCACCAGTTCAACCCCCCCCGTCAGGAGCCGCTCAGCCGCCGCCCAGGCCCGGGCGGTATACGTCTGACCGTGTACGTCCGCGCCGAATCGACGCAACGGCTCCGCGCACCCCATACGACTTAAGGATTCTGCAATGACATACGCCGCCAACATCACCGAGCTCGTCGGCTCCACCCCCCTGGTCCGCATCAACCGCGTCACCGACGGCGCACCCGCCACCGTCCTGGCCAAGGTCGAGGCCTTCGAGCCCGCCGGCAGCGTCAAGGACCGTATCGCCCTCTCCATAGTCAGGGCCGCCGAGGCCTCCGGCGAGCTGAAGCCCGGCGGCACCATCATCGAGGCGACCTCCGGCAACACCGGCGTCGGCCTGGCCATGGTGGGTGCTGCCCTCGGCTACCGGGTAGTGATCACCATGCCGGAGACCATGTCCAAGGAGCGCCGCGCCATCATGCGCGCCTATGGCGCCGACCTGGTGCTGACCACTGAGGGCGGGGTCGCGGGTGCGGTCAAGCGAGCCGAGGAGATTCAGGCAGTAACCCCCAACTCCGTGCTGGCGTCCCAGTTCACCAACCCCGCCAACCCACGAATCCACCGTGAGACCACCGCCCAGGAGATCCTGGCGGCAACCGGCTCGCAGGTGGACGCCTTCGTGGCCGGCATCGGCACCGGGGGCACCCTCACCGGTGTGGGACAGATCCTGCGCGAGCAGATCCCCGGCGTGAAGATCTTCGGCGTTGAGCCCACCGAGTCCCCGCTGCTCAGCGAGGGCAAGGCCGCGCCCCACAAGATCCAGGGCATTGGCCCCAACGTCATCCCCGAGGTACTGGACCAGTCCATCTGGGACGAGCTGCTGCACATCGAGTCCGACACGGCGCTCACCTACGCCCGCCGCGCCGCCGCCGAAGAAGGCCTGCTGGTGGGAATCTCCTCCGGGGCAGCGCTGGCCGCCGCCTCGCAGATCGCGCAGCGGGAGGAATTCGCGGGCAAGACGATCGTCACCGTGCTGCCGGACACCGGCGAGCGCTACCTGTCCACCGCGCTGTACGCCGAGTACCTGAACTAATCCCTTAACTGGCACCAGCACCAGTGCCTGAGCCGGGGCGCAGGCCGGACAGCACAAGCCTGCTGTTGAAAAAGCGGCCGGAATAGCAGTCAGCTGAATAGTCGGGCATGTAGCCGCACCCGTGTCCGATTGCGTTGCTGCGCATCCCCGCGCCACCTCAGGCACCCGGCCGCAGCCATGTTCCGCAGCGGAAACGGCCACGGAATGGCGTCGGTGGTGGTATCCCGGGAACAGGGACGCCACCACCGACGTTCTCCGGTCGGATCATCGCAGGTCAGGCACCGTTCGCGGCGTCTCCGGCGCCCGCATCCCAGAAATGTCCCTGTCGGTCATCACACCTGTCACTAGGTTGTTGTTCTAGGAGCACCATGCACAAGCCCAGTCGGTCGTTCGTTGATCTCGCCAAGGAGGATCTGGCGACCGCCCGGCGCCGGGACCCGGCCGCCCGCTCAAGCCTCGAAGTCGCACTGTTGTACCCGGGTGTCCACGCCCTGTGGGCGCATCGTGCCGCTCACAGCCTGTGGCTACGGGGCCACTACTTCGCGGCGCGCGCACTGTCGCAGGCGGCTCGGGCGGCCACCGGCATCGAGATCCACCCCGCAGCCAAGATCGGTGAGCGCTTCTTCATCGACCACGGCATGGGCGTGGTGATCGGGGAGACCGCCGAGGTAGGCAATGACGTGCTCATGTTCCACGGCGTCACGCTCGGCGGCGTATCCATGAACCCCGGCAAGCGCCACCCCACCATCGGTAACAACGTGCAGATCGGGGCGGGCGCCAAGGTACTGGGACCGGTGACCGTTGAGGACGGAGCCAAGATCGGAGCCAACGCCGTGCTGGTGAAGAACCTGCCCGCCGATCACGTGGGCGTGGGGGTGCCCGCACGTGCCCGGGACCCGCGCACCGACCCCGAGCTCATGCTCGACCCGACTATCTACATCTAGCTACATCCAGCTACATCTAGATCTGCCACTCCGGGCGGCTCCCAGGGCATCCGGTCGTGTCCAGCACCCGTTTGCACCCAGCCGCGTCCAGCGGCTTCCGGAGCGACGCCGCGCAGGCGTATAACCACAAGCGGGCTCGCGTCCGGCGCCACACGACTGGGATCGGGGCTGGACGCGCGGCCGTTCCTCAGCCCCTGGCCGCCGTGAGGCTCCCCTCTCAGCGCGCCTGGCAGGACGGGCACCAGAACAGGCGCCTGCCAGCCACTTCACGCTCAGCGATTGCCGTGCCGCAGCGCAGGCAGGGTCGGCCCGTGCGGTGGTAGACGTACCAGCGCCCGGCCTCCTCATCGCCCTCCGGCAGCGGCTCAGGCACATCCTCCGCATCGACCGTGGTGATGAAACCGGTAGCCACCCCGTACTCCATTAGCGGAACCAAGTCATCCCAGACCGCCCGCAGCAGTTTGGCACTGACTCGATTTCCCGGCCTAAACGGTGACAGCCCCACCCGGAACAGCGTCTCGGCGCGGAAGATATTGCCCGCCCCCGCCAGCACAGACTGGTCCATCAGCAGTTCGCCCACGGCCCTCCGACGACGGCGCACCCCGGCAATGAACTCCTCGGAATCGGCGTCCGGGCGCAGCGGATCGGGGCCCAGGCGACGCCGCACCGCGGCAACGCCCGCGGCGTCCAGCAACTCGCAGGCGGCCGGCCCAGTCAGGTCCGCTACTCCGTGGTCCCCAGCCAGGCGCAGGCGCACGGCGCCCCGGGGCGCCGGCGGCATCCACTCACCCGGAGCCGGTGGGGCGGGATCCTGGCCACTGATGCCGGACAGAGCCGAGCCGCCACCGCGCGACAGCGCATGCTCGCCCCGCTCCCCCACCTTCCGCCGAGGGGCACCGATGGAGTGCGGCGCCGTGAAGGCGCTGTCGCCGTCGAAGGTCCATGAGCCGTACAGGCCCAGGTGGATGCGCAGCCAGGTCACATCCAGGGAATCGGTGGGAGTGCCGGCCTCAGGGGCGAATGGGAGGAACAGGTGCTTGCCATAGGCCTGCCCGTCCAGGAGGACCTGCCCGTCCAGCCGGGAGGCGCCATCGGCGAAGCGTCCTTGCGGAGAGGAGACGGTCAGCCGTTGACCGCCGTAAAGCTCCGCCAGCGCATCTGCAAGTCGGTGGACGGTGTGACCTTCGGGCATGCCGGGGACGCTACACGATAGCTGCGCCGTTCCCGCAACCCGCCCGCCAAGGCGCGCGGAGCGCGACGCGCATCAGGCCGACCGGCGGTCTCGGCGCTCCTCGTAGGCGGCCATCTGATCAATCCGATTCTGGTGGCGCTGCTCGCCGCTGAACGGCTCGGCAATGAATGCGTCCAGGATTCTGACGGCCTCGTCATTCGTGTGCATGCGGGCGCCCAGGCCGGCAATGTTGGCGTCATTGTGCTTACGGGCCAGCCGGGCGGTCTCCTCGCTCCAGACCAGTGCCGCGCGCACACCCGCCACCAGGTTGGCGGCCATCTGCTCGCCGTTGCCGGAACCGCCGAGGACCACACCCAGGCTGCCCGGCTCGGCCGCCACCGCCTCGGCACAGGCGATACAGAACTCCGGGTAGTCGTCAAGGCGGTCGTAGACGTAGCACCCGTGGTCGACGACCTCGTGCCCGGCCTGCTGCCAGTGGGAGACGAGAATGCCTTTGAGTTCGAATCCGGCGTGGTCGGTACCGATGTGAATGCGCATGGATGAATTGTGCCTCACGCGAACATATCTTGCGGCCCTGGCCGGCGCATGCGGGCGCATGTGCAGGCGCGGGCTAGCGTTGCGCCATGACCGATCCGAGCCACTCCGCCGTCAGCACCGACTCCCGTGGGGCGACCGCCCCAGCGGATGCCACAGTGCTGGCGGGCGTCTATGAGACCGCCGCCGCCAACGCCTCCGTGCGCCCCCAGGATGATCTGTTCCGCCATGTCAACGGGAACTGGCTGGCTACGACGACCATTCCCGCCGACCGCCCCGCCACCGGCTCATTCCTGGTGCTGCGTGACGCCGCCGAGGCCGCCTGCCGGGACATCCTGGAGGAGCTGGCCGCCGCCCCGCGCACAGACGTGCCCTCCACGTCCGCTGAGAAAATCGGCGTCCTATACGCCTCCTTCCTGGACGAGGAGCACATCGAGTCCCTCGGGGCCGCCCCGCTGAGCCCCGAGCTTGAGCCGGTCCTGAACGCGACGGACAAGGAGGCTCTCGCCCGCAGCCTGGGCGCGCGCCTGGCGGCGGGGTTCACCGGTGCTGCGGCCATCGGCGTCGAGGTGGACCTGAACGATCCGGACCGCTACACCACCTGGATGGAGCAGTCGGGCCTGGGGCTGCCGGACGAGTCCTACTACCGGGACGAGGACCAGGCCGAGATCCGGGAGGCCTATGTCGCCCACGTAGCGCGCATGCTGGAGCTGGCAGGTCTGCCGGAGCGCCTGGGGGCAGCCGCGGACACACTCGCCGAGCGGATCATGGCGGTGGAGACCGCGCTGGCCGAGGGGCACTGGGACCGAGTAGCCTGCCGCGACATTGAGAAGATCAACAACCCAACCACCTGGGCAGACCTGGTGGACTCCGCTCCCGACTTCCCCTGGTCAGCCTGGCGCGCGGGCGTGGACGCTGCCGCAGCGGCTGTTCAGGCGCAGCCGGGCACGCTGCTGAATGAGGTGATCGTTGAGCAGCCCGACTATCTGCCGCACCTGGCCCAGGTATGGCGGCAAACCCCCCTGGGCGACCTGCGGGCGTGGGCGGCGTGGCACGTGGTTCACGGCCGGGCGCCGCTGCTCTCACGGGGCTTCGTAGAGGAGAACTTCGACTTCTACTCCCACACTCTTCAGGGTGTGGACGAGCTGCGGGCCCGCTGGAAGCGCGGCGTGGGCCTGATTGAGGGGACGCTGGGCGAGGCGCTGGGCGAGCGGTACGTGGCACGACACTTCCCGCCCGCCCACAAGGAGCACATGGAGCACCTGGTCGGCCGACTGATCGAGGCCTACCGGCAGTCGATCTCCACCCTGGATTGGATGAGCCCGGCAACCCGCGAGCGCGCCCTGGAGAAGCTTTCCCTATTCACCCCGAAGATCGGCTACCCGCGCACGTGGCGGGACTACAGCGCCGTGGTGGTCACGCCCGGTGACGTAGTCGGCTCGGTGCGCTCGGTTGAGGCTTTCGAGCTGGCCCGGGACCTGCGCAAGCTGGGCGGTCCGGTGGACCGGGAGGAGTGGCACATGACGCCGCAGACGGTCAACGCCTACTACAACCCGACGATGAATGAGATCGTCTTCCCCGCCGCGATCCTGCAGCCCCCCTTCTTCGACCCCGAGGCCGACGACGCCGTCAACTACGCCGGTATTGGCGCAGTGATCGGCCATGAGATCGGCCACGGGTTCGACGACCAGGGCTCCACCTTCGATGGGCACGGCAAGGTGACCAACTGGTGGACCGAGGCGGACCGGGAGGCATTCGAGGCACGCACCCATGCATTGATCGCACAGTACGACGCCTACCGGCCGAGGGCGCTGGTGGAACGTGCGCAGGCGGACGGCAAGGGCGTCGATGAGGCCCCGCACGTCAACGGGGAGCTCACGATCGGTGAGAATATCGGCGACCTCGGCGGCCTGGGCATCGCCCTGAAGGCCTACGCCCTGGCCCTGGCCGACGCCGGTATCGGCTCCGTGCAGCAGGCGCCGGTCATCGACGGGCTGACCGGCCTGGAGCGCTTCTTCTACTCCTGGGCGCGCATCTGGCGGAGCAAGAGCCGGGACGACTACGCCGAGCTGCTACTGACGATCGACCCCCACTCCCCCGCGGAGTTCCGCTGCAACGGGATCGTACGCAACGTGGACGCCTTCTACGACGCCTTCGGCGTTACCGCCGGGGACGCGCTATGGCTCCCGCCTCAGGAGCGCGTGAGCATCTGGTGAGGTGCGGCCGGCGGGGGCCGACGTCCGGCGCGGCCGGAGGCCCCCGCACAAAGGGCCAGACGACATCCCGGCGATGGCCCGTAGATGACCCGGCGATGCCCACGGCCAGACGAAGTGACGGAACAGACAGTGTGTGCGAGACGGAGTGATGGGGAGTTCTACCCATCGGCCCGCGCCCAGAACCCGCCGAACCTGGGATTTTCGTCCCAGATTCGTGACTGATGTGGCTCATGTGGTCACAAACCCGTCCAGAATCACAGACAGATCACACGAGTAGGGCTTGTCTCCAAAACGAGATTCGCGAGAGAGTGGTTGCAGTCCGGCGCCGCCCCGCGCCGTGTCTCGTCTATCCCATCTGGAGGATCTATGCGTCTGGGACGCTCACTGACCATCGCCGGTGCCGCTGCTCTCGTAGTGGCCGGCACGGCCGTATCTACCCCCGCACTCGCTTACACCACTGAGGACGGCTTCACGCTGGACGCGCCTTCCAGTCGCGTCGTGGACCCGGCCTCCTCACTGACGGTCACCGGCTCCGGCTGTGGAAACGCAGAGAACCCCGGCCAGGTCAGCGTGGCCCTGACCAATGACGAGAATGGCTCCGCCTTCTCCACCCCGGTTACCGTGGACGCCCAGGCCGACGGCACCTGGACCGCCACCCTGGACCTGAGCAAGGCCATTGCCGAGCTCGGCACCGACCCCAACACCGACCCGTGGTACATCGCCGCCCAGTGCATGGACTACAGCGGCTCCCTGAGTGACACCGCCGGTGAGCAGATCATCCCTGACGGCACCTCCTTCTCGGGCGAGTACGTCATCACCGGCGAGGCCGGCGCGCAGTCCTTCGAGATCACGGCGTCCGGCCTGACCCCGGGCGAGACCGCCACCGCCGTTCTGATCAACCAGGCCGACGCCGAGTCCGCCGACGCCACCCCGGCGGCCACGATCGGCTCGGGCAGCGTCGACTCCGACGGGAACTTCACCGGGACCTTCCCGGCTCCCTCCGTCCCCGACGGCACCTACGTCCTGCGACTGACCGGTGACCGCTACGGGGAGGGCGGCGACTCCACCGCGCTGATCACCGTCTCGGGCGGCGTTTACAGCCTGACCGCCCGCAGCGACGACTCCGACGGCGATGACAATGTCATCACCCAGAACGATGACGCCAACGCCCAGCCCGTCGCCGGCGACACGGCCGCGACCGTGGCCGTCACGGCGCCGGCCAAGGCCTCCGGCCAGGAGCTGGCTAAGACCGGTGCGAATGGCCTGGCCCTGTCCATCCTCGCGGCAGGCCTGGTCACCTGCGGCGCCGTGCTGCTGCACACCCGCCGGCACGCCTGAGCGCTAGTCTGCGGGTGAT
>NZ_PIZD01000049.1:0-20082 GCF_010365615.1 Actinomyces sp. 565 | reverse complement strand
CGCGCCCACCAGGCGCTCTCAGCCTGGTGGGCGCGACTGCGTGCACATGCCCGCCGGCGTCCCGCGCTCACTGTCATACTCACCGTCCTGTCCCTGGGGCTCGGTCTGGGACTCGGTGACCTGGGTCTACTGCATGCCCGCATGGACCGCTTCGACGTGGACATGCCTCGGCAGCTGGGCGCAAGCAGCGCCACCGCCGACGGCAGCACCCTCCCCCAGGCGGAGACCTGGCTGGTGATCGGCACGGACTCGCGCACTGCGGTGCCCGAAGGCCCCGACCGCTACGGCAGCGTGGAAGAAGCGGGGCAGGGAGCGCGCGCCGACGTCGTCGCGCTGGTCCAGCCGGCCGCCTCCGAAGTAAACGTGCTGGTGCTGCCACGCGACCTGACCGTGGCACAGGGGCAGATGTTCGACGAGCGCCTAGCCACATCCTTCCTGCAAGGGCCACAGCACACCGTCGATTCCCTTTGCTCCGCCTTCGGTGTGTCCACCGACCACGTAGTCACGGTCGACATGGCCCAGTTCGCCGACATCGTCGACACCCTGGGCGGGGTCGACGTCGAGGTCGACGAGCCCGTACGCGACGCCTACTCGGGACTCCAGATCGAGACCGCGGGCACGCAGCATCTGAGCGGTGTGGATACCCTGGCACTCGTGCGCTCACGCCATCCGGAGGTCCTGCGCGATGGGCAGTGGGTGGCACTATCAGAGCAGGAGGGCGCCGAGCGGCGCAGCCGCTTCACCGGCGTCGTCATGCGCGCTGTACTGGCAGGGATGCTGGAGCGAGCACACAACCCCCTGGCGGTGCAGTCGCTCGCCTGGACCCTGACCGGAGACCTCGGGACCGACGTCGGCACCGGGCTGCTCGACCTGGCGCGCCTGGCCCGCACCGTGCGCGGCGCCATGGGGGCGGATGCGGACAGCGGGGTGAACCTGGTGACGGTCCCCGCAGGACCGGTCGGGGACGGCTTCGCCGCGCCCCCGACCGACGAGACCTACGCGACCCTGGCCGCCTACGGCTACACCCCCGGCACCTGCACCCCCGCCGACTGACTCGCCCAGGTCGGTAGAAATCACGCATGGCGGCCCCGCACCGGCTGGGTATCAGCGCCGCAGGTAGTCGCCGACAGCGCGGCGCAGGTTCTCCTGGCCGTGGCGCAGGGCCTGTTCCAGGGGCTCGTCGGGTGGACCAACCTTGACCAGATCCTTGACTCCGTGGGAGAGCAGGTTCTCAGCACCGGCCTTGATGCGCCCGGCGAAGACGACGCAGGGCACGCCCGCCTCCGCGGCAAGCCGGGCCACCCCGGCGGGCGTCTTGCCCGCCAGGGTCTGGGCGTCCACCGAGCCCTCCCCGGTCAGCACCAGGTCCGCCCCGACGACGGCGTCGGCGAGGCCGACCGCCTGGGCCACCAGCTCGACTCCGGGCTCGAGCTCCGCGCCGAGGAAGGCCCGCAGGGCGAAGCCGAGTCCGCCCGCGGCTCCCGCCCCGGGCGTGGCCGCCTCCGGCTCGTGGCCGGATAGGCGAGCCACGTGCGCCAAGGCACTATCCAGAATGGGCACGAGCTCCTCGCTAACGCCCTTCTGGGGGCCGAATACGGCGGTGGCGCCGTCGGCGCCGGTGAGCGGGTTGGTCACATCGCAGGCCACCTGGAAGCGGGTCTGGGCGAGCTGCGGGAGCATCCCGGAGGTGTCGATTTCGACGATGCGGTCGAACTGGTCCGGGTAGGGGCTGATCTCCTCGCCGTGCTCACCCAGCAACCGCGCTCCGAGGGCGGTGAGCATGCCCAGGCCGGCGTCGTTTGTGGCCGAGCCGCCGATGCCCAGGATGATGCGTCGCGCCCCGCGGCCCACGGCGTCCCCGATGAGCACTCCCAGCCCGGCGGTGTTGGAGTGCAGGACGTCGCGGTCGGCGGGGGCGATGAGCTCCAGGCCGGCGCAGCTGGCCACATCCATGACGGCGCGATCGCCATCGAGCCCGTAGGCGGCGCGGAGGGGCCGCCCCAGGGCGTCGACGGTGGGCACCTCCACGGGCTCGGCGCCCCAGGCTGCGGTAACCGCATCCACGAAGCCCTCCCCGCCGTCGGACATGGGGACCATGACCGTCTCGGCGTCGGGATGCACGTCTAGTACACCGCGCGCCATCGCCTGGGCGGCCTGCAGGGCCGTCATGTTCTCCTTGAAGGAGTCGGGCGCCAGTGCGAACTTCATGGTGCTGTCCTTTCGGTCTCGTGTACGCGGTGCCCGCAGCCTGGTCAGGACGCTTTGACCTCGGTGAGCGGCTCGCGCCCGGCCAGTACGGCAATGACATTGTCGACGGCGAGGCGGCACATGCGGTCGCGCGTCGCCTCACCGGCGCTGGCGGTGTGCGGGGTGAGCACCACCTGCTCCCGGGCGATCAGCTCGGGGTTGACGCGGGGCTCGCCCTCGAAGGTGTCGATGGCGGCTCCGCGCAGGTGCCCGGAGTCGATCGCCTCGATCAGCGCCTGCTCGTCGACGATGCCGCCGCGCGCACAGTTGACCAGGTAGGCGCCCGGCTTCATCAGAGCGAGCGTCTCGGCGTTGATCAAGTGACGCGTGGAGGGCAGCAGCGGCACGTGCAGCGTGACCACGTCGGAGGTGGCCAGCAGTTCCTCCTGACTGACGATCTCGACACCGTCGACGCTGCTGCCGAGCGGCCGGGTCGCGTCGGTGGCGATGACGCGCATGTCGAAGGCGCGGGCACGCCTGGCCACGGCCCGCCCAATGCGGCCCAGACCGATGATGCCCAGGGTTGCCCCGGCGGAGATGTCCAGGCCGACGAACATGCGCGGCCCCCACACCCAGTCGTTGCCCTCACGGATGAAGCGATCGGCCTCGACGATGCGCCGACCGAGCGCCAGAATCAGGGCGAAGGTGTGGTCGGCGGTGGCGCCGTCCAGGACGCCGGGGGTGTTGGTGACGGTGACCCCGTGGCGGGCGGCGGCGTCCAGGTCGATGTTGTCAAAGCCGACGGCCACGTTGGCCACCACCTTCAGGCTCGGACCGGCGGCGGTGAAGAACTCCTCATCGATGCGCTCGGTGAGCGTGACAATGGCGGCATCCTTTCCCGCCACCCGTTCCAGCAGTTCCGCCCGGGCGGGCGGCGCCTCCCGGCCGACGTCGAAGCTGATCCCGGCGTAGGAGTCGAGCTCGTGGGTGACGGCGTCGGTCAGTAGCCGGGCGACGTGCACAGACATGGGCGGCTTCACAGCCTCCACACTATTTGTTGAAGTGGTCATGGAACTGCCTTTCGTGAGGGGTGACAAATGGGGTTGGGCGGTCGGGGCGGTCAGATCTCCGGCAGGGGTTCGCGCCCGGTCGCGTCGGTCCAGGAGACGCGGAAGGCGTCCCAGCGGTCATCGTTGATGGCCACCCAGTCCGGCCGTGGGCTAACTCGCCGGGAGACGACCTCCGGCAGCACGACGTCGGCGATGCCGCGGGCCACCTGCGCGCGAGACGTCTCGCGGGTGATATCCACCAGCCGGGCGCAGGGCGCCTCGAACCACAGCGGCCCCCGCTCCCGCATGACGTGCGGGATGAAGAACGGTGCCGTGACCGCGTCCTCGCGGGAGATGTCGTAGGCGGTGCGGATCATCTCGGCGACGCCGCCGCCGGCCTCGCCGAAGCCGGCCGCCAGCGCCCCGGTGGCCAGGGCGTCGCCGCCGTTGGTCACCCCATTGATCAGCCACTCCCCCGGCCGGTTGCCGCAGCGCTGCAGGGCGGTGGCACGCGTGTCCGGCGCGTCCAGGCAGGAATTGATCACATGGGTGGTGCCCATGATGAAGAAGGGCTTGGTGCCGGGCCTGGTACCCAGGACGTAGGAGGCCGCCGGGGTGTCGGCCGAACCGACCGACACGGGGATGCCGACGGGCAGACCGAAGTCGGCGGCCGCCTGCGGCGTGACCGTGCCGAGGATCTGCACCGCGTGCTTGACCGGCGGGAGCGTGTCCGGGTCGATGCCAAGCAGCTCGACGGTCTCCTGGATCCACCCCCGCTGTGGCTCCAGCGTGTTGAAGATGCCGGAGTAGGAGGCCTGGGTGGGGTCCAGCGCGGCCTGGCCCGTCAGCAGGGCGCCGAGCCAGGTGCCGGCCATGCCGAAGGTGGCCATGCGTGCGAAGGCGTCGGCGTCGTGATTGCGCAGGTAGGGGTGAGCCAGGGCCATGAAGGTCGACTGCGAGGGGTGGTTCCCCGTGGCCGCGAGCGCCTGCTCCGAGCGCTGATCCGAGAACCGGTTGAAGTAGTAGCGCAGGATGTTGTTGTCCCAAACCACTCCCAGTCCGCAGGCCCTCCCGGCCGCGTCCTAAGGCACGGCGACCGGGCAGTGGACGTCGATGCCGACGACGGCCTTGGTGGCCGAGGTCCCCAGGTCGATTCCGACGAATGTGCTCATCATTGAACCTCCGTCATCCTCTCGTCTTGGCGGCGCTGCCGGCCGTCAGTCCAGCAGCCTGACAGCCTCGGAGGGGACGACGCCGTCGTGCACCACCGCGCGCAGCGCCCGCACCATCTTGGCGGGGTCCTCGGCCTACCAGATGTTGCGCCCGCAGGTCATGCCCACACCGCCGGCCTCCATCACCGCGGCGGCCTGCTCCAGCACGTTGATGGGCTTGGGGGCGGGGGCGCCGCCGGCGGCGACCACGGGCGTTGGGACGGCGTCGACGACCTGCTTGAACTCCGCGGCGGAGCCGGTGTACCAGGTCTTGACGATATCGGTGCCGCACTTGGCGGCGGCCCGGGCCGCGTAGATGACGGACTCGGTGGACCCCTTGCGGTCACCCCACAGCTCGCCGGAGGGGTAGGCGTGGCAGATGACCGGCATGCCCCACTTGTGGGCCTCCTCGGTGGTGGCGGACATCATCTCCAGCATGGCGACCTGGTGCTCCGAGCCCGCGGAGATGCCGATGGCCAGGGCGTCGGCGCCCAGGCGGATGGCGTCGTGGACGGAGGCGACGGTGGCGTCGTAGGTGGGGTGGAAGTCGACGCAGAAGGTGGAGCCCTTGATGATGAGCGGGACGGTGATTTCGGTGTCCCACAGCAGGTGGCCGGCGATGCCCTTGAAGACGGCGAAGGCGTCGGGCTCGCCCTCGATGATCCGGTTGAAGGTGTTCTTGATGTCGGCCAGGCGCGGGGCGACGCCGCGCGGAACCGCCTGGTCCAGGGCCACGGACATCATGCGCCCGTCCGCGCCGAGCAGGCGGCGCATACGCAGCTGGCGGCCGAGGGCGGGGGTGGTGCCGACGGGGTTGATGGAGTAGACGGACATGGTTCTGTCTCCTTGTTTTTCGGGGTTTTTCGGGTTGTGTGCGGATGTGCAAGCCCGGCCCTGTGCCGAGCCACCACACGGGAGAAGTTGGGTCAGTGAGGCGAATAAGGGTGTGCTTGCCGGGACTCGCGTCGGGGACGCGAGCCGGAGGGGTGGTTGGCAGGAGTCGCCGGGCGTCAGGCCCAGACGTCGACGCCGACGCGCATGTCGGCACCGGAGGCGGCCAGGTCGATGGCCTCGACGGCGCGGTCTAGGGGGAGCTGCGTGCCGATCAGGTCGGCCACCCTCAGCCGACCGTCGTTGATCATCGGGGCGACCTGCTGGAAGTTCTCCAGGCGGCAGGAGGAGGCGCCGACGATCTCGTACTCGTTGTAGTGAATGTCATTGGCAACGAACTCGAGCCTGGCCTCTGAGTTGAAGCCGGCGAATACGGAGATGCGGGCACCGGGGGCGAGTACCCCGAGGTAGGGGGTCATGGCCTCAGGGCGGCCGATCGCCATGATGACCACGTCGATGCCGTCGGGGGCACATTCCCGGATGCGGTCGGCGATGTCGTCCGATGGTGCGAGCACCAGGTCGGCTCCGGAGGCGCGGGCGATGTCGTGGCGGGCCTGGTTGGGCTCCACGGAGATGACCTGGCGTACGCCCTGCGCCTTGGCCAGGCGGATGTGGATCAGGCCGAGCGGCCCCGCGCCGGCCACCAGGACCGTGTCCGCCCCGGCCACCTTGGCCAGGTTCTGGCCGTTCAGGGCGCAGGAGACCGGCTCTACGATGGCGGCCTCGAGGGCGGAGACGTTGTTGATCGGAATCAGGTTCTCACGCGCCTGGGCGGGGCCCCGCACGTACTGCGACAGCCCGCCGTCGAGCTGGTAGCCGAAGGCGACGCGGTTGCGGCAGATGTTGGGGTGGCCCTTGGAGCACGCGGAGCAGGTCCCGCACGGTACAGCGGGTAGACGCAGACCTGGTCACCCATGGACACGCCGTCGGGAAGGTCACCGTTCGCGGCGACGACCTCGCCGGCGAACTCGTGCCCCAGCGTGGAGGGCAGGGTCACATTGCGGGTCTTACGGCCGGTGTAGATGCGCACGTCCGTGCCGCACAGCAGGGCCCCGGTCACCTTCAGCAGGACGTCGCCCGGTTGGAGTTCGGGGATCGGCACCTGCTCGATCCGCATGTCGTTGGCGGCGTGCAGTACGGCCTTGCGCATGGTGGCGCTCAAGTCGACGGTCGGGACGACTGTCGTTTTGCTAGTCATGGTTCTTCCTTGAAACTGAGTGAGTCTGCTTGGTTCTGCTCGCCGGCGAGCAGAATGGTGGTGGCGCCGCGGTCCTCAAGGGCCTCAATCTGCTCGGCCGAGGCGCCGGCGTCGGTGATGAGCCCCCATTCATGGGGCAGCGGGGACCAGTAGGGGTAGTCCGTGTCATCCTCGAGCTTGGAGGAGTCGGCGATGACGTACACCTGGGAGGCTTGGCGCAGCATCATCGACTTCAGCCGGGACTGGTCGTAGGTGCGCGAGGCGATGCCCCGCTCGGCACTGACGGCGTCGGCGCCGACGAAGGCGATGTTGCCGTAGATGCGGGACAGGGTCATCTCTGCATCGCCCCCGCAGATGGTCTCGTTGATGCCGCGCAGGTTGCCGCCCAGCACCAGCACGTGGACCTTGTCCTGCCCCACGAGCCGGTTGATGCAGCGCAGCCCGTTGGTGACCACGGTGAGCTCGAAGCGGTTGTCGATGGCGGCGGCGATGCGTTCCGCCGTGGAGCCGGCGTCGAGGATCACCAGGTCCCCCTCGCTGAGGAGGGAGACCGCCACCTGCGCGATCCCCTCCTTCGCGACGACGTTGCTCACCTGCCGTTGCGCCATGGTCAGTTCACTGCGCCCAGGGGCCAGCGACGCTCCCCCGTAGGTGCGTGAGATGACTTCGTTCTTCTCCAACAGCGCCAGGTCCCGACGAATAGTGACCACGGATACATCCAGTGCCTGCGCGAGCTCATTGACCGAGGCACTCCTGCCAGAGCCTTCGCCCAGCAGCTCGACTAGCCGGGCCCGCCGCCGGTCTCCCTTGGTGCGGGGCTCGCCAGTGACGCTGGAGCGAACGGTGATGGCCATGGTGCCTCCCTGGTCGTTGAGAATCGCTTCTGACCGCATCGTCCCACCTCCTTTCGTCATTGTGGTCGCATCGGGTTGCATCGTCTCCGCCGGGCCGCGCACGGTACCGGCCCTCCAGCCCGCCGTTCAGCCTGCTGTACTAGCGCCTATCCGCGCCGGGTGGTTTCCTGCCCCTGCCCTCACACCGCGACCACATCCCTGGAGAAGTCGATCTGCTCGACCTTGGGAAGCATGAAGGCGAAGACCAGGGCGCCGAAGACCGAGACCGCGCCGGACAGCAGCAGCGGCAGGCCGAAGGCACCGGTGGCGCCGTACAGGAAGCCGATGACGATCGGGTTGAGAGCGGATCCAATGTTGGAGAAGAAGTTCTGGGTGCCGCCCAGCACGCCGACGGTGGATGCCGGGACGAAGTCCGCGGGCAGGCACCAGATGGTCACGATGGTGAAGGCGGAGCCGAAGTAGGACACCGACATCAGTGCCAGCGCCAGTCCCGCGGTGGGAACGAAGGCCGCTCCGCCGATCACGGCGCACAACAGCATCCCGACGACCAGGCAGGTCTTGCGCACGCGCGTCACCGACCAGCCCCGCTTGAGCAATGCGTCGTTGATCAGGCCGCCACTCCACGAGCCGATGATGGAGCAGATCGGGGGGATCGCGCCGAAGGCTCCGAGCTTGAGCAGGTCGAAGCCGCGCTCGTCGACCAGGTAGGTGGGGAACCAGGTCAGGAAGAACGTCACCGCGAAGTTCACGCAGAAGAAGCCGATCATCATGGCCCACACGGCGCGCTTGCGCAGCAGGATGAGTACCGGGATGGCCTTCTCGGTGCCGGCCGCAGCCGCCTCACGCTCCTCTTCGTCGCGGCCCTCGTTGATAACCGCCATCTCCTCCTCGCCGATTGAGCTGACAAGCTGTGGACGGCGATAGAGCGCCCACCAGCCCAGGGCCCACAGGATCCCGAGCACACCGGCGATCAGGAAGACCCACCGCCAGCCCCACAGTCCAATGATCCCGGCGATCACCGGGGTTGCGATGGCCGAGCCGATACGCGCGCCGGAGTCGTAGACGGAGGTGGCGCGTGCACGCTCCCGCTGGGGGAACCAGCGGGAGACGGTCTTTGCAGATGCGGGGTAGGCGCCCGACTCGCCAATGCCAAGGCCGAGCCTGAGTCCGAACAGCATGGCGAAGCTGCTGGTGAGGAAGGTGGCGCCGGTGCACACTGACCACACGAACACCGAGGCTCCGAACATGACGCGCTCGCCGAACTTGTCGATCAGGGAGCCCGCGGGGATCTGCATGATCGCGTACGACCAGGAGAAGACCGACAGGATGAGCCCCTGCTCGCCGGGAGTGATGTGGAAGTCCTTGGTCATATAGGGCAGAGACACCGAGATCGCCGAGCGGTCGATGTAGTTGATGGCCAGGCCGATGGCGCAAACGACGGCGACGACCCAACGCCAGTTGGTCTTGCCCTGCCGCCGCACGGGCGTAGCTGCTGCTGTCATGGATACCTCCTTGTACCTCAAAACTGAGCGGTTCTCTCATGCGAGAGCCGTAAAATGATCGGTTCGATCATCTGATACCTCAAGCACGCTTGCTTCCGGCACGCCGGTCAAGTTGTTCGATCATATCGATCACCATATTGAACGATTCGATCATCTACTGCGGCTTGAGATGGGCCTTTAGCCCCAGATAACCGCCGTCGCTCCCGCCCCTCCCCACACAGGCGGCCCACGTGCACCCACGTCGCATGCTCCGATTTCCGGCCCCAGGCCGTCGATGCGACAATCGCCCGGGGACTCGCGGCTCACACCGCGGTTCCCAGAGCATCTGCCAATACGACTGAAGGAGCTTTCGTGCCCGGTCAGAACCTCACCCGCGAGGAGGCGGAGGCCCGCGCCGCCGTCGTCTCCGCCGACAGTTACGACGTCGTCCTGGATCTGTCCGGCGCCGCGGACTCCGCCAACACCACCTTCCGTTCCACCACGACGGTCCGCTTCACCGCCACCCCGGGGGCGTCCACCTTCATCGACCTGATCGCCCCGGCAGTGCACGCGGTGACACTCAACGGGAACGAGCTCGACCCGCAGCAGGTCTTCGCCGACTCGCGTATCGCGCTGGCGGACCTGCGCGCGGACAACGAGCTGACCGTGGTCGCCGACTGCGCCTATATGCACACCGGAGAGGGCCTGCACCGCTTCACCGACCCGGCTGACGGCGAGACCTACCTGTACACCCAGTTCGAGGTGCCCGACGCCCGCCGCGTGTACGCCGTGTTCGAGCAGCCCGATCTGAAGGCCCCCTTCCGCTTCACCGTCACCGTGCCCGAGGGCTGGACGGTGCTGTCCAACTCCCCCACGCCCGTACCCACGCCGGCCGCCGCCGGCACACACACCTTCGCCTTTGCGCCCAGCGAGCGCATCAGCTCCTACATCACGGCGATCGTGGCTGGCCCTTATACGGGATCCACCGACGTCTACACGGCCGCCGACGGCCGCAACATTCCCCTGGGCGTGTACTGCCGCAAGAGCCTGGCGGAGTTCATGGACGCCGAGGAGATCCTGTCGATCACCAAGAACGGCTTCGCCTACTACGAGGAGCTATTCGGCACTCCGTACGCCTTCAGCAAGTACGACCAGGCCTTCGTGCCCGAGTTCAACGCCGGCGCGATGGAGAACGCCGGCATCGTCACCCACCGCGACGACTACATCTTCCGTTCCCGCCCCGTGCAGGCACGCGTCGAGCGCCGCGCTGAGACCATCCTGCACGAGCTGGCACACATGTGGTTCGGGGACCTGGTCACCATGAAGTGGTGGGACGACCTGTGGCTGAACGAGTCCTTCGCCGAGTACTGCTCCACGCTCGCCGTCGCCGAAGCCACCCGCTGGACCGACGCCTGGACCACCTTCCAGGTGCTGGAGAAGAACTGGGCGTACAACCAGGACCAGCTCTCCTCCACCCACCCGATCGCCGCGCAGATCAACGACCTGCACGATGTGGAGGTCAACTTCGACGGCATCACCTACGCCAAGGGCGCCTCCGTGCTGTCCGCGCTGGTGGCGTATGTGGGACGCGAGTCATTCTTCGCCGGCATCAAGAACTACCTGGCGGCCCACGCCTACGCCAACGCCACTCTGGCCGACCTGCTTGGCGAGCTGGAAAAAGTCTCCGGCCGCGACCTGTCCGCCTGGACCCGGGTCTGGCTGCAGGAGGCGGGTGTGACCACACTGCGCCTGGAGCTGGACACCGATGCCGACGGCGTGCTCACCTCCGCCGCGATCGTGCAGGAGATTCCGGCAGGCTCGCCGGCCTCGCTGCGCCCCCACCGCGTGGTGCTGGGCTCCTACGCCCTCGGGTCCCAGGCCCCGGCCGCCCTGGAGCGCACCGGACGCATTGAGCTCGACGTCGCCGGGGCGCGCACCGAGGTGCCCGAGCTGGTAGGCACCGTACGCCCTGATGTCCTCCTACTGAACGATGAGGACCTGACCTACGCCAAGGTGCGCCTGGACGCCGCCTCGCTCGCCACCGGGCTGGCGCATGTTGAGTCCTTCACCACCTCCCTGCCACGCTCGGTGCTGGTGGCCAGCGCCTGGGACATGGTGCGCGACGGCGAGCTGCCGGCCGTCGACTTCCTGGCCGCCGCGCTGCGAGCACTGCGTGCCGAGACGCATTCCAGCGTAGTGCAGGGGCTGCTGGCGCGGGTGGCGACCTGCCTGTCGGCCTACCTGCCCCCGGCCGAGCGTCGGGAAGCGGCTGCGTCGACCACTGACACGCTGCTGGACCTAGCACGCGCCGCCGAGGCCGGCAGCGACACCCAGCTACAGCTGGTGCGCGCCGTCGCCGCTCATGCCGTCACCAGCAACCAGCTCGACGCCGTCGCCGCCTGGCTGGCCGGGTCGGCACCCCTGCCGGGCCTGGTGGTGGACCAAGACCTGCGCTGGGAGCTGCTGGTGGGGCTGGTCGCCGCCGGCCGCTGCGGCGAGGCGGAGATCGCCGCCGAGGAGGCGCGCGACCGTACAACCACGGGCCGTGAGCGCGCCGCCCAGGCGCGGGCCGCCGTTCCCACCGCGGAGGCGAAGGCAGCAGCCTGGCGCGAGCTGGTGGACAACGCCTCCCTGCCCAATGAGACTCAGGTGAAGATGCTCGCCGGCTTCAACATGGTCGAGCGCAACCCCGAGCTGCTGGCCCCCTACGTCTCGGAGTACGTCAGGGAGGCAGACGGCATCTGGAGCTCGCGCACCTTCCACATGGCCGAGAATCTGCTGGCCAGACTGTGGTCTACCACCACCGTGGGGCTGCCCGGCGTCGACCCGGCCGCCGCTCTGGAGGGCTGGCTGGCCGCTCACATCGATGCTCCCGCCGCCTTCCGCCGGATCGTGAGCGAGAACCTCGACGACACCCTCAGGGTGATGCGAGTCCAGGCCCGGGGACACGCGGGCGAGTGAACACGTTCGCTTGAACGGGCGGCCCCGGTTCCGCGCTCGGCATGACGAACGGCGGAACCGGGCCCCTTGCCCACTACTGGTACCGGACAACACTCACGAAGGCACGAAGGAGCTTTGATGAACACCTTGATCCACTCCCCTCTTGCTGGTCGCGTGATCGCGCTCAGCGATGTGCCGGACCCGGTGTTTGCCGCCGGGATGCTCGGTCCCGGAGTCGCCGTCGACCCCGATCCCGCCGACGGTGGGAACGTGACCGCGCTGGCCCCGGTCAGCGGGAGAGTCACCAAGATCCACCCCCATGCCTTCATCGTGGCTGACACCTCCGGGCGCGGTGTCCTGGTACACCTGGGCCTGGACACCGTGCAGCTGGAAGGGGAGGGTTTCACGCTTCTGGTTGAGCAGGGCGATGCCGTAACCGTAGGCGACCCGGTGGTCACCTGGTGCCCGAGCGCCGTCGCCGCCGGCGGCCGCAGTCCGATCGTCCCGGTCGTAGCCCTCCAGGCTGACGCCGCTCAGATAGCCCAGGCCGCCGCCCGTACCCATGTGGATGCGGGCGAGGCCCTATTCACCTGGGCCTGACCGGTGCATCCGGTCCTGACCGACCGCCGCCACGATTTCGACGCGGGCGGCGGCCGGGATCAGCGACGAAACTCCTCGCGCACGGCGGTAAGCAGACTGGCAAGACGCACGTTGCTCGGCAGATCCTCTACCAGGACAACCTCTCCCGAGCCGTCCGCAAGAGGCATTTTCCAGTTCGGGTACTCCTGATCCGTGCCGGGCTGGTTCTGCGCGCGGCGCTCGCCCACGCCGTCAACCAGGGCGACCCCTACAAGGGCCGACGGCGTGCGGACCACATAGCGGTACAGCGCCTCGACGGTCTCCCGCTCGGAGGGGTCCTCGCTCAGCAGGTCGTATTCGCGCAGGCGGCTGAGCATGCGCTCCCGCTCGATACGGGCCTCGGTGCGCACCTGGTCGACCGGCTCCGTGAGCAGCCCGAGCCGCTCGCGCAGTGCCACGTGCTCATCCGCGAGATATCCGGCGGTGGGCGGCAAGTCGTGGGTGTTGACCGTAGACAGGGACAGGTGCCGGTACGCTCCCGGCTCCAGCGGCCAGCCGTCCTCCTCCTGCTTCTCGAACCAGAGCACGGAGGTGCCCAGCACGCCCCGGCTGGCCAGGTACTCGCGCGCCCACGGCTCCACCGTGCCCAGGTCCTCGCCGATGATGACGGCGCCCGCCCGGTGCGCCTCCAGCAGGAGCACACCGATCATCGCCTCATGGTCGTAGCGCACGTATGCGCCCTGGTCCGCGCGCAGGCCGTCCGGGATCCACCACAGGCGGAACAGCCCGATGACGTGATCGATACGCAGAGCCCCGGCATGGCGCAGCACGGTGCCGACCATGTCCCGCAGCGGCGCGTAGGCGGTCTCCGCCAGCCGGACCGGGTCCCACGGCGGCTGGGACCAGTTCTGGCCCAGCTGGTTGTACATATCCGGCGGGGCGCCGACGCCGACGCCGGCCGCAAAGGCCTCCGGCTCGGCCCAGGCGTCCGCGCCTCGGGGGTGTACGCCGACCGCCAGGTCATCCATCAGGCCCAGGCTCATGCCGGCGGCCTTCGCCTCGGCTTGGGCCCGCGCCAGCTGCTCATCGACGATCCATTGCAGCCAGGCGTAAAAGTCTATGCGGTCCGCGAGGGTACGCGCCTCATTGGCCACAAAAGCGCTGGAGGCGTCCTTAAGGTTGTCCGGCCAGTCCTCGAAGTTCCCGTACTTCTCCATGAGCGCGCACCACAGCGCAAAGCGCTCCAGCCCCTGCCCCTGGGCCTGGCGGAAGCGTTCGAAGTCGCGTTGCCGGGACCGGGAGCGACCGGCGGCGAAAATCACTTCCAGGGCTTCGCGCTTGGCCTTCCATGCGGCGTCACGATCAATGGCGTCTGCGGTCAGGTTCGCGTCCGCGACCTCCTCGTGGGCCCATTGCACCAGCGAGCGCCGCGGGCCGGACAACCGGGAGACCTCCAAGATGTTCTCCGGCCGGATATAGATGGGGTTGACGAAGCGCCGCGTGACCGGCAGGTACGGCGAGGGCGTCATCGGACCCACCGGCTCGGCGGCATGCATAGGGTTGATCAGCAGGAAGTCTGCTCCCTCGTCGCCCAGGAAACCGACCAGCTCGGTCAGATCGTCCGCGTCGCCGACTCCCCAGGAGTCGCGGGAGCGAATCGAGTACAGCTGGGCCATGACCCCCCAGCCCCGGCCGCCCAGGGACGCGGGCAGGTCCAGGTGGTCCGGGGCCACCGCGAGCGCGGCGGTTGCACGGTAGTGTCCGCGCTCGTCGGAGCCGTCGATCTCCGCGACGATCGTGTGCCAGCCCAACGGCAGGTCTTCGGGGATAACGAAGGATGCCTGCCCGATGGTGGCACCATCGACCTCCCGCGGCGCGGTCCAGTCATCCGCCTGCAGCAGCTGCAGGGTGTCGCCCTCCTCCAGGATGATGTGCATCTGGACATGAGCGCCTTCGGGCATGTGCACCGGCACAGTTGCCTGGGTGCCGGCGCGCACCACCACGGTAGGCGGCAGGGTCCGGCGCCACGGGGCAATCTCAACCTCGCGCAGCGCCTCTTCAACCTCTTGCGCGGTATCGGCCTTTACGCCTAGTGCTGCCAGCACAGCCACCAGCGTGGTGCGCGACGGGGCAGCGAGATTGCCATGGAAGTCCCAGTACTCGGTGGAGACCCCGTGGGCCTCGGCGAGCTGCTTGAGACGCTCGTCAGGAAGGTCGGATGCGGCGGTCGATTCGGTCATTGCGGTTCAGCCTAGTGCTCGGTCGCGCGTGCGCGCGAGGTGGCGTCCCCGGTTACCTGGGGCGCGGGAAGTTGCTTTCAAGTGATACCCCACCGGCTCAACCGAGCGGCTGCGCGGCCGACGCGGCGGGCGGGAACATCTCTTGCAGAAAGCGTTTCATACGTTCGGCGCCAATGCCAGTCGCCCACGCCGGGCGGCGCCCGCTTCACCTAGCCGGGCAGTCCCAGCCCCACGCGGGCCGCCGCGGGCGGCCGGGCCCGCTCGCCACGGCCGCCGGGCAGGCCCGCCGTCAGTCGAGTTCAGCAATCTCCTGGGCGATCGTGTCCGCTGTGGGACCCACCACCACTTGAACCACCCGGCCGGAGCGGACCACCCCGAACGCACCGGTGGCGCGCAGCGCCTCCTCGTCTACCTTCTCCTGATCAACAACCTCAACCCGCAGACGAGTGATGCAGGGCTCCAGGTCGGAAATGTTCTCGCGCCCGCCCAGGCCGGCGACGATTTCGGCTGCAGTGCTCATGCGTGCTCCTCGTAGTACCTCGTGCTCGACATCACTTTATCGCAGTTCGCGGTCGCAGCGGGCGCATTCAGCTCCCGGCCCACGCAGGGCGGGCGTCGCCGCCCGAGGCCGCGCCTTAGGGGAACACGAGTGAAGCCGTAGAGTGCTGTCCGTCCGACTCCAGGGCCGAGCCCAGGGTGTCAATCGTCATTCATCCAATGGCAGAATCGCTCCCCGAAGCACAGACTCGGTGCACAATGAGTCATGACACCCGTCTCCATCGCTGTTGAGGAGCACCGTATGGCCCCGTCCGCCGCAACCCCAACCCCTCTGACCGGCATTGGCGTGAGCCCCGGACTCGTCGCCGGACCCGTCGCCCGCATGGCACCCGGTATCACCGAGCCCGAGATCGCCACCCTGGATCCGAGCCGCGACATTGACAAGGAGTGCGACCGCATCGCCGCGGCCGCGCAGACAGTCAAGAAGGGTCTCGAGCTCTCCGCCGCCGAGGCCAAGGGTGATGGCCGCACGCTCCTGGAGACGACTGCCCAGATGGCAGCCGACCCCACGCTGACCTCCTCGGCTCAGGCGATGGTGCGTGAGCGCCGCCTCGTGCCCGAGCGTGCCGTCTGGGAGGCCGCCGGCACCCTCGCCTCCATGCTGGAGTCCCTGGGCGGCTACATGGCAGAGCGCACGCGTGACGTGCAGGATGTCCGCGACCGCATCGTCGCGGTGCTGACCGACTCGCCGATGCCCGGCATTCCCCGTCTGCCGGAGCCCTTCGTACTGGTTGCCGAGGACCTCGCCCCTGCAGACACCGCCCTGCTGGACCCGGAGAAGGTCGTGGCCTTCGTAACCTCCGAGGGCGGTCCCACATCGCACACCGCCATCCTCGCCCGCGCCCTGGGCATGCCGGCGATCGTAGGTACCGGCGCCGAGGTCACCGACCAGCTCTCCGATGGTGACATCGTCCTGGTGGACGGCACCAAGGGAACGATCGTCCTCGATCCGAGCGAGGACCAGCTGCGCCGCGCCCGCGAACTGGCCAGCCGCGTGCGCGTGTTCAACGGCGACGGCGCCACCAAGGACGGCCACGAGGTGCAGCTGCTCGCCAACGTGGGTGACGGTGCTGCCGCCCGCTCGGCAGCGGAGGCAAACGCCATGGGCGTGGGCCTGTTCCGCACCGAGTTCTGCTTCTTGGATCAGCCGGAGGAGCCGAGCGTCGACGAGCAGGTTGAGGCATACAAGGCCGTGCTGGCCGCCTTCCCCGGGAAGAAGGTGGTTGTGCGCACGCTCGACGCCGGCGCCGACAAGCCCCTGCCCTTCCTCACCGATGCCACCGAGGCGAACCCGGCCCTCGGTGTACGGGCCTACCGCACCACGCGCCGCGACCCGGAGGTGCTCGACCACCAGCTGGAGGCACTGGCCAAGGCGGAGGCCGAGACCGAGGCCAAGGTATGGGTGATGGCACCCATGATCTCCACAGCGGAGGAGGCGAAGGCCTTCACCGAGAAGGCCCGCTCCTACGGCCTGCAGACTGCGGGCATGATGATTGAGGTGCCCTCGGCCGCAATCATGGCGGACAAGATGTTCGAGCACGCCGATTTCGCCTCGATCGGCACGAATGACCTGACCCAGTACGTCATGGCGGCGGACCGACTGCTGTCCTCGCTGGCGGACCTGTCCACGGCCTGGCAGCCTGCCGTGCTGCGCCTGATCAAGCAGGCCTGTGACGGCGCCGCCCCGCACGGTCGTCCGGTCGGCGTTTGCGGTGAGGCCGCCGCCGATCCGGCGCTTGCGACGGTGCTGGTGGGCCTAGGCGTGGCCAGCCTGTCCATGACCGCACGTGCCCTGCCTGATGTCGACGCCGTGCTGAAGTCGGTGGACCTGGCCGATTGCCAGCGCCTGGCCGGCATCGCCACGGCGTCGGCGACCGCCGATGAGGCCCGGCAGGCGGTACGCGCCGAACTGCCGATTCTGGAGGAGCTCGGTCTTTGACACGGCCATACCCCGTTCCCCCCGCCAGCACCGAACCACTTGGCTCCGTTACGCGGATCCTCGCCTTGGAGGAGGTGACCGGCGCGGGGAACGGGGTTGAGGCCTTCACCGGCTCCTCGCTCCCCCAGATCTCCGGACGGATCTACGGCGGGCAGGTCGTGGCCCAGGGCCTGCTCGCGGCGGCCGCCACCATGGTCGATGACGGTGATGGTCCCCGCCAACCCCACTCGGTGCATGCTTTCTTCATGCGTGGCGGCAAGCCCGGGCAACAACTGCGATTCGACGTCGAGCGCATGCACGACGGCCGCTCGTTCTCTCAGCGACGCACCACCACCACACAGGACGGCGTGCCGATCCTGACCATGGTCGCCTCATTCCAGGAGCAGCAGGAGGGCACAGAGGTGCAGCTGGCGGCGCCCGACGTGCCGCGGCCGGATGACTTGGTCAGCGCCTTGGAGATCTTCCGCTCCATTGATCACCCGGTGGCAAAGTTCCTGGGGCGCACTACAGCCTTCGACATTAGGCACGTGGAAGGCAACATCTACCTGCGCCCGGGCAAGCGCGTACAGGGGCGGCAGCATCTGTGGGTGCGATCGCGCGGAGCACTTCCACCGAGCACCACTCAGACGGTGCATCGGGCGCTGCTGACCTATATGTGCGACCAGGTCATGCTGGAGCCGGCGCTGCGTAGTCAGGGATTGTCCTGGCGCAGTGAGGGCATGAGCCTGGCAACCCTGGATCACGCCCAGTGGTTCCACCGCGATGTGGATGCCGGCGACTGGCTGCTGTTCGTTCAGGACTCCCCCACTTCTCAGGGCGGACGCTCGATGGCCCGCGCGGAGGTGTTCGACTCCGCGGGCCGACTGGTCTCCTCCATCGCCCAGGAGGGCATGATCCGCACCCCCACCGCCGAGGCGCACGGAAGCGGCGACTGGGCGATTCGTGTAGCAGAAGGAGACGACGGCGGGCCGATCCCGGACGCCACCGCCTGAAGCCGCACGCGCCCGCTCACTGCGCGCCGGTCGTGCCCCTGTTACCGACTTCTTCGCTCATTTGCGGATCGCTTACAGACTTCGGTCCCGCGCGCGCTGCACAGTCCTGCGGTATTCCCATAGCATCGCGGCGACATGCCTGCGCAGGCCCGGTTTCAGCCACGGTCACGGGAGACGCACACTTGAATGGCGGTCGCATAGCGCAGCCTAGCAATTTACTGGTTAGTACTCCGGTGACAAACGCAACAGGCTACAACTCATTTCCTGTCAGAAACGCCGGCTTCCACCTCCACCCGCAGGTATGATGCTCAACTGAAACCTGCCGTCACGGAGACTCGCCATTACTCGCCCCACAGCTATAAACGTCGGGCGTGACGCAGTTCCCGCGGCAGCCGGTCCCACTACTAATAGACCCCGCACGCACCTGAGGAAAGGAGCATCATGCGCGCTCGCGCAGCTTCACGTCTTCTTGCGGTGCTTGCCCTGGGAGCACTGGCCCTGGCGATGATCGTCCCCGCGGCGTTCCACACCACGGCGAGTGCTGTTGAAGGCAGCTGCACCGCAACTTCCGAAACCCCTGACATCTCGCTTCTCAAGGATGATCAGCCCGTGTCCGCCGATAACACGGCGGTCGCCTGGGAAATGCTAAAACTGCAGTTTGACCTCGCACTTGAGGAAGGCCACTGCGCCGGCCAGACCTATGAGATCAGCACGCCTGCAGAACTCCGCTTCGACTCCGGAACCACCTGGAACCTCAGCACCAAGGAAGGCGACGTCGCCGCAACCATGACGTACGTCGCTGACGAAGGCGCTGACACGGGCCGCCTGGTGATTACTCTGACTGAGTACGTCGAGTCCCACCAGGATGTCACTCTCTCCGGCTGGATTGACACGCGCCTGACAAGTGCGATCACGCCGTCAACTACTGAGACTCTTACTTTCAACACAAATGGCAAGGTGACCACGGTTGTAGTTCCGGTCGGGGAGTGCGTTGGGAACTGCACCGAGATGCCCCGCGCCGCGGGCAAGTACGGTTCTGCAGCCGCAGCGGACGAATCCGGCACCCGCCCGGGCAGTGTCACGATTCAGACCCCCACCATCACCGAGGACATGGCGGGCGGAGCCGCTTCCGTAACGGCGGAGTGGACCGATACCGTCACCTCTGCCGGCCAGGCCTTCACGTGCGAAGCCTCCGCCTACTCCTACACCGGCCGCAATGAGTGGGGTGACCCCACCGGAGGCTCCAGCGCCCAGGTGACCGTCACTAGCTGCGACGACACTACCATCACGGGCACGATCGTGATTCCGACCGGCCAGTTCGCCCGGATCATCCTGCCGATGACGTTCACCGGAGCAGGCCCCTGGACCGATGACGCCTCTGTGGTCATCGCCGGTACCTCGCACAATGCTGAGACCACCGTGGTTCGTCGCGATGGCGGCGGCTCCGCAGACGGCTCGGTTCCGGTGACGCCGACTCCCTCCGAGTCCCCGACTCCGAGCGAGTCCCCGACTCCCTCCGAGTCCCCGACTCCCTCCGAGTCCCCGACTCCCTCCGAGTCCCCGACTCCGAGCGAGTCCCCGGCTCCTTCCGAGTCGCCTACGCCTTCCGAGTCGACAACACCGACGGAGGCCGCGCCCCCCAGCGAGTCGCCGAGCGCACAGGCCACTGCCCCGACCACGCCCTCTGCCCCGGCGACCGCCAAGGCGACCAGCGGAAAGACCAGCGCGCCTGCTGCAACCGCCTCCGCTACGACGCCGTCCCGCCCCTCGCTGGCACGCACCGGAGCCAACAGCCTGGTGCTTGTCCTCGGCGCGGGCTCCCTGCTGATCGCAGGGGCGGTCGCTCTGCAGCGCGCCCGCGTTCGGGAGTAACCCAGTTGATCCCGCTTGCCTGGCCTAGCACCTAGACCGGCAGCAGCGAACGGGTGGGGCCACGGATCGATTCGATCCGTGGCCCCACCCG